>JANXTP010000427.1 GCA_025352345.1 Burkholderiales bacterium
TATCGGTAGACCGGGAAGTCGCGGGTCAAGGTCGCGACCTTGGCGCGCACGGCGGCGAGGTTGGCTTCGTCGTTCGGCTTGTCGAGCACGTCGGCGATGAGATGGGCGGTGCGCGCCGCCTCTTCCTCGCGAAAGCCCCGCGTCGTCATCGCCGGTGTGCCGAGGCGGATGCCGCTCGTCACCATCGGCTTTTGCGGGTCGTTCGGGATGCCGTTCTTGTTGCAGGTCATGTGCGCCAGACCCAGCACTGCCTCGGCTTCCTTGCCGGTCAGGTTTTTCGGCCGCAGATCGACCAGCATCACATGGCTTTCGGTGCGCCCGCTGACGATGCGCAGGCCGCGGGAAATCAAGGTCTCTGCCAGCACCTTCGCGTTCGTCACGACCTGCTGCTGGTAAACCTTGAATTCCGGCGAGAGCGCTTCCTTGAAGGCCACTGCCTTGCCGGCGATCACATGCATCAGCGGGCCGCCCTGCAGGCCGGGGAACACCGCGCTGTTGATCTTCTTCGCGAGGTCCTCGTGGTCCGTCAGCACGATGCCGCCGCGCGGGCCGCGCAGGCTCTTGTGGGTGGTCGAGGTCACCACGTCGGCGTGTGGCAGCGGGTTCGGGTAGACACCGGCGGCAATCAAGCCCGCGTAGTGGGCCATGTCGACCATGAAGTGCGCGCCGATGTCCTTCGCCACCCGGGCGAAGCGCTCGAAGTCGATGCGCAGCGCGTAGGCCGACGCCCCCGCGATGATCAGCTTGGGCCTGTGCTCGTGCGCCAGGCGCTCCATCGCGTCGTAATCGATCTCTTCTTGCGCATTCAGGCCGTAGCTCACCACCTTGAACCACTTGCCGCTCATGTTCAGCGGCATGCCGTGCGTCAGGTGGCCGCCTTCGGCTAGGCTCATGCCCATGATGGTGTCGCCCGGCTGCAGCAGCGCGAAGAAAACGGCCTGGTTGGCCTGCGAGCCGGAATTGGGCTGCACGTTGGCGTAACCGGCGCCGAACAATTCCTTCAACCGGTCGATGGCGAGTTGTTCGGCAATGTCGACGAACTCGCAGCCGCCGTAGTAGCGCTTGCCGGGGTAGCCCTCGGCGTACTTGTTGGTCAGCTGGCTGCCCTGCGCCTGCATCACCGCGGGCGAGGTGTAGTTCTCGGAGGCGATCAGCTCGATGTGGTCTTCCTGGCGCTGGTTCTCGCGCTGTACGACCGACCACAGCTCAGGGTCGATGTGGGCAAGGGTGGACTGACTGCGGTCGAACATGGAGCGGTCCTCTAAAACGGAAATTCAAGGCCAAATAGCGACGGAATATCGCACGGCCGACGGCGCAGGGTGCGTCGGCGGGGCATGGCCCGCCAATGCCGAAGGACCGTATTTTCGCGGGTTCAGTGCAACGAGGCCAACTGCTCGTCGACTTTCCGCTCAGGGGGTTCGCTCGCAGGGGGTGTGGGGCTGTCGGCTTCCGCTGCCGCATGAGGTGCCGACATGATCACGTTCGGGGCATTGACCGCCACCAGTTTGCCGCCAGCAACTGCCAGCAGGTGCGATTGCTCGCTCAGCACCTTGGCGGCATAACCGCCGTCGTCGGTCAGATTCGCCGCGCCCACATAGGAGCGCAGGCCGGCCTCGACGCTGCCGGTGCGGGTGATGCATTCCTTGAGCACCTGCACGCCAACGCGCAGATTGGTGACCGGATCGAACGCCGCGAAGTTGCCGCCGAAGGCCTCGTACTTGTCGTCGTGCACGCGGGTCATCACCTGCATCAGCCCTTGAGCACCGACGGCGCTCTGGGCGAACGGGTTGAAACTGGACTCGACCGCCATGATGGCGAGGATCAGCGTCGGCTCCAGGCCAACGCGAGCGCCGACCTGCCAGGCCTCGGTCACCAGCCGGCTGACCGGCTCAGGCGCCACCCTGTAGCGCCGTGCCAGCCATTGCGCGACGGCTGCCTGCTGGCGCGTCAGTTCCTTCGGATCGGTGGCGGTGGCGCGCGCGATGGCGTCGGGCTCTTTCAGGTCGCTCGCCAGCTGGTCGACCGGATCGGTGCGTGCCACTTGCCGCGCCTGCAACCAGCCCAACGCCTGCATTTCGACGGTGTGGCGCAGTTCGGAATGGCCGGCCACGAACACCACCAGCGCCACGGCGATCAGGCCCAGCAAGGCCAGCGTGTTGTGACTGACTTCCAGCAGGCCGTGCCCCACGTCCTGCAGGAACACAGCCGTGGAGCGCACCGAAGCACGACCCCACTGCTGCACTGTCGGAAAAACTTTCTGAACGATGGACATGACTCTTTTGCCTTTGGTCCCAGTCCAGGCGCAAGCCTGTCGGAGTGGTTCGGGCGGCGCGCCGAACATAATTGGTGGCGCTGGCGGTTCAGGCCAATCTTCAAGACGGGCGTCAGCTCGACATGAATTTGCTCGATACCTCCGTGATGAACGTTGGCAGCGCCTAGGGTAAGTACTCATTAAGCGTCGATGAGCGGAATTCTAGAAAGCAAAAACATAACCAGTCAACCATTAGAGGTCTTCCTCTAACTACAAATAGATATGAAATACCGCGACCTCCGAGAGTTTTGTGCCGGTCTGGAAGCAGCCGGCGAGCTCCGACGCGTCGCTGAGCCAGTGTCGGCGCGGCTTGAGATGACAGCGCTCAGCGATCGGGTGTTGCGTGCCGGTGGTCCTGCGCTGTGGTTCGAGCGACCCCTCGATTCGGGGGGACGTTACAAAATTCCGGCCTTGACAAACCTGTTCGGAACGACAAAGCGGGTCGCGATGGGCATGGGCGCGGCCGATGTCGGCGAACTGCGCGACATCGGGCGCGTGCTCGCCAGCCTGAAGGAACCCGAACCGCCGAAGGGCCTGAAAGACAGCGGTCGATTGCTGCACCTGGTCAAATCGCTGTGGGACATGAAGCCGGCTGTGGTGCGTCAGGCGGCTTGTCAGCAGGTGATCGTGGAAAGCGCAGATGTCGATCTGCTGGGCCTGCTGCCGGTGCAGACCTGCTGGCCGGGCGATGTGGGGCCGCTGATCACTTGGGGTCTGGTGGTCACGCGTGGGCCGCAGGGCACACCGAACCCGCGCCGCCGTCAGAACCTGGGCATCTACCGCCAGCAGGTGATCGCCCGCCGCCAAGTCATC
>JANXTP010000437.1 GCA_025352345.1 Burkholderiales bacterium
GCAACAACGTGATGGCGCAGCAACTGTTTTTGACTCTCAGCCTGCCCGCGCGCACGCCAGGCGCCAGCGGCGGGGCCACGCTGGAGGCCTCGCGCGAGGTCATCAAACGCTGGTGGCAGGAGCGCATCACCAGCGCCGAGGCGCCCGTAATGGACAACGGGTCGGGTCTGTCACGCAACGAACGCATCAGCGTGCAGGCGCTCGGGCGTCTGCTGCAAACCGCCTACCTTTCGCCACAGATGCCTGAGCTGATGTCGTCATTGCCGATCGCAGGCGTAGATGGCACCATGCGTCGCAACCGCAGCAAGGCCTACGGCAGCGCGCACCTCAAGACCGGCAGCCTGCGCGACGTGGCCGCCGTGGCGGGTTATGTGCACGCCGCCAGCGGGCGGCGGTATGTACTGGTGGCGATTGCCAACCACGCCAACGCTGGCGCGGCGCGTCCGGCGATGGATGCCTTGCTGGACTGGGCCGTAAAAGACAATTGACGCGGCGTCAACAACCGGCCGTCATGCGGCGGCCGAGGCGCGTTGCAGGCGGTCACGCACCGCGTCCCACGCGGCTCCGGGCGGCGGGGTTTCGACCCAGATCAGTTTGACGCTCTGGGCATCGAATTCGCGCAGCACCGCGAACAGTTGCCGCGCGGTGCTGGCGGCATCGTCGGGCATGCGCCGGCGCAGCACCTGAGGCGACTTCGAGCGCAGCACTACTCGCGCATACACCGCAATGACCGGCGTACCGGCGCGGTCAATGTCCGAGCCCATCAAGTCGAGTGCGGTCTGCAAGGCCCGGGCCTCCATCAGCCGTACTTTGGCCTTGGGCGCGTAATGCGCCTCCAGCGTGCCGGACGCTCTTGGTGTGGGTGCATCCGCCTCGGCTTGTTCAAGCGTCAGCACGGTCTGGCCGCACGCCGCGTTTATCTGTTCAGGCGTAATGGCGCCGGGTCGCAGCAAGACCGGCCGGCCACGGGTGCAGTCGATGATGGTGGACTCGATACCCACCGAACAGGCGCCGCCGTCGAGGATCAGCAGGGGTGCGCCGAACTCACTTGCCACGTGGGCCGCCGTGGTCGGGCTGACGCGGCCAAACTGGTTGGCGCTCGGGCCGGCCAGCCCCATCACGCCGCGTACGCGGCAGGCGCGCAACAGCGCCTGCGCCACCGCGTGCGCCGGGCAGCGCAGGCCGATCGAATCCTGGCCCCCCGCAGCGGCCGCGCCCGCAGCGGCGCGGCGCGGCAAGATCAATGTCAGGGGTCCGGGCCAGAAAGCCTGCATCAGTTGGCGCGCAAAGGCCGGCACGTTGCAGGCGAAATGCGCGACACCGGCGGCACCCCGATGTTCGTCGTCCACATGCACGATCAGCGGGTGGTTGCTCGGCCGCCCCTTGGCCGCGAAGATTTTTGCAACCGCGTTGTCGTTGCCGGCGTCGGCGCCCAGGCCATACACGGTTTCGGTCGGAAACGCGACTAGTTCGCCGGCCCGCAACGCAGTGGCGGCGGTGTCGATAGCCGCGCTGACGGAGCCATCCAGAATCATGGCTGCGGCCTGACTCGCATCAAAGGTCGAACACAAGGCCCAACAAGGCAGCCGCCCTGGCGGCGGTAGACCGTACCTGCGGCAAGTCGTAGCCCGTGACGGTGAGATGACCCATCTTGCGGCCCGCGCGCGGATCCAGCTTGCCGTATAGGTGCAGATGGGTGCCGGGCAAAGCCAGCACGGCGGCCCAATTTGGCGTAGCGCTGGCATCACCTGGGCCGGCATCGCGTGAAGCAGATACGGCAGATGAGGCCGATGAGGCCGCTTGCAGCCACAGATCGCCCAGCAGGTTCAGCATGATCGCGGGGCTGTGCTGGCGCGGCTGGACCAGCGGCAAGCCCGCCAGCGTATGTACCTGCAGATCGAACTGCGACTGGTCACAGGCATCGATGGTGTAGTGGCCGCTGTTGTGCGGGCGCGGTGCAATCTCGTTGACCAGCAAAGCGCCTTGCACGACGAAGAACTCGACGCACAACACACCGACGTATTGGAGTCCATGCGCAATCGAGCGCGCCGCCTCGACCGCCTGCGCGGCCAGGGCAGCGGGCAGATTACCGTCGAATACTTCGGTGACAGCCAGGATGCCGGCGCGGTGGGTGTTGCACTGCACCGGGAAGTTCACCATGGCGCCGTCCCAGCCGCGCGCCACGATAACCGAACACTCGGAATCGAGCGCCAATTGCTGTTCCAGCACACAGGACACCTGGCGCAACTCGGCCCAGGCTAGGGCCAGTTCCACGCGGTCCCGGACCCGTATCTGGCCCTTGCCGTCGTAACCCATGCGCGCGGTTTTCAGGATACCGGGCAGCAGGTGATCGGCCACGCCGGCCACGTCCTGCGCCGTGCTGATGGCGGCGTACGGCGCACACGGCACGCCACAGGCGGCGAAATGCGCTTTTTCCCGCGTACGGTCTTGCGCAATCGCCAGCGCATGGGACGACGGTGCTACCGGCCGCTGCGCTGCCAACGTGGCCATGGCATCCGACGGAACGTTCTCGAACTCGGTCGTGATCGCGGCGCAGCACTGCGCCATCCGCTGCAGCCCCTGCGGGTCGAGGTAGTCGGTCTGGATATGGTGATGGCTCACCCGCCCGGCCGGACTGGACGGGTCCGGGTCCAGCACAGCGGTGAAATAACCCATGCGCTGGGCCGCGTGCACAAACATGCGGCCCAACTGGCCGCCGCCCATGACACCCAGCGTCATTTCGTTGTTCGCGCCCGGTGTGAACGCGTGGCTCATAGCACGGGTGG
>JANXTP010000027.1 GCA_025352345.1 Burkholderiales bacterium
CCTCATCGGGGTTCAGGTCGTTCAGCGGCGCCTTGCCGAAAAACTCGGCCACCGCGGCCTGCACTGCCGGCATGCGCGTTGAACCACCGACCATCACGACGCCCTGCACTGCCGACTTGTCGGTCTTCGCGTCGCGCAGCACCTTGCGCAGCACGGTCACGGTGCGCGAGACCAGGTCGTGCGTGATGGCGTCGAACTGGTCGCGGGTGACGCGCACCGACAGCTCGGCCGGGGTACCGTTGTTGCCGGAGATCGGGCACGCCAGCGTCGCATGGTCGGCCGATGACAGCTTTTCCTTTGCTGCCCGCGCCGCGACCAGCACTGCGCGCTTGTCCTGTGCCGACTCGGCTGCAAGCCCGGCCTGCGCCAGCGCCCAGTCGGCCAGCGCGTGGTCGAAGTCGTCGCCGCCCAGCGCCGAATCACCGCCTGTTGCGACCACTTCGAACACGCCAGCGCTCAGGCGCAGCAGCGAGATGTCGAAGGTACCCCCGCCCAGGTCATAAACGGCATACAAGCCTTCGGAGCCATTTTCCAGACCGTAGGCGATGGCGGCAGCGGTCGGTTCGTTGATCAGCCGCAGCACGTTGATGCCTGCGAGCTGCGCCGCGTCTTTCGTGGCCTGGCGCTGCGCATCGTCGAAGTACGCCGGCACCGTAACCACAGCGCCGAACAGCTCGTCGTCGAAGGTGTCTTCGGCGCGCTGGCGCAGCGTGGCGAGGATCTCGGCCGACACCTCGACCGGCGATTTCACGCCATCGACGGTGCGAATCTGCAGCATGCCCGGTGCCTCGACAAAGTCGTAGGGCAGCTTGGCGCGGTCGGCGATGTCGGCGAGGCCGCGGCCCATGAAGCGCTTGACCGAGACCAGCGTGTTGTGCGGGTCGGTCGCAGCCTCGGCCAGCGCATCGGCGCCAATCTGGCGGCGGCCGTTCGGCAGGTAGCGCACGGCCGACGGCAGGATCACGCGGCCGGCGGCATCGGGCAGGCATTCGGCGACACCGTTGCGCACGGATGCGACCAGCGAATGCGTGGTGCCGAGGTCGATGCCGACCGCGATGCGGCGCTGGTGCGGGTCCGGCGCACCGCCGGGTTCGGAAATTTGAAGAAGGGCCATAGGGCTATTGTTCCAGCGCTTCCAGCCGGTGATCGACGTCGCTGGCAAAGCGCTCGACGAACATCAGGGCTCTGACCTGCTGCGCGGCAGCGGCATGGTCGTGTTGGTCGTCGAGCAGCAGGCGCAGTTCACCGAGCGCGTGGTGACGATGTGCGGCCACTGCTGACGCCAGCGCCTCGACCTCGGCCAGCGTCGACGCCTCGTCGAGCGACTCGCGCCACGCCATCTGTTGCATCAGGAAGCTGCCTGGCATCGCGGTGTTGTCTTCGGCATGGATCGGCGCGCCGTGTAGCTCGCAGAGGTAGGCGGCTCGGGACAATGGCTCTTTCAGGCGCCGATGCGCCTCGTTGATGCGCACCGACCACTGCATCGCCAGGCGCTGCGCCTGTGCGCCTTCACTGACGAAACGATCGGGGTGGGCTTCGGCCAGCAACGTGCGCCAGCGCGCATCGAGCGCGGCGGCGTCCTGTTCGAATTGCCGTGGCACACCGAAGAGTTCGAAGTCATCGCTGTCGAGCTTCATTGCAGCACCTGATCCACAGTCACCAGTGGCTCAGACTGTCAACAGAAAGCTGCTCACACTCTGAAGGATTCGCCGCAACCGCAGCGGTCTTTCTCGCGCGGGTTGTAGAACTTGAAGCCTTCGTTCAGGCCTTCACGCACGAAGTCGAGTTCGGTGCCATCGATGTAGGGCAGGCTTTTAGGGTCAACCAGCACTTTGACACCCTGGTCTTCGAACACGGTGTCCTCGGGCGCCACATCGTCGGCGTATTCGAGCTTGTAGGCCAGGCCCGAACAGCCGGTGGTGCGCACGCCCAGCCGCACGCCGACGCCCTTGCCGCGCTTGCCGATGTAACGGGTGACGTGTCGTGCCGCTGCTTCAGTCAGTGTGACAGCCATGGTTCAGTGCGTGGTCGCGCCGGCCTCAGCCGTTGTGGAAGCCGCCGCGGCCGTCTTGGCTTTGTAGTCGTTGACCGCAGCCTTGATCGCGTCTTCGGCCAGGATTGAGCAGTGAATCTTCACCGGTGGCAACGCCAGTTCCTCGGCGATGTGGGTGTTCTTGATGGTCAAGGCCTCGTCCAGCGACTTGCCCTTGATCCATTCAGTGACCAGCGAGCTCGACGCGATGGCCGAACCGCAACCGTAGGTCTTGAACTTTGCGTCTTCGATCAGGCCGGTGGCCGGGTTGACCTTGATCTGCAGCTTCATCACGTCGCCGCAGGCCGGCGCACCGACCATGCCGGTGCCCACCGTCTCGTCGCCCTTGTCGAACGAGCCGACGTTGCGTGGGTTTTCGTAGTGCTCGACAACTTTTTCGCTGTATGCCATGTCAATACTCCAGGAACATCATCAGGTGCCGGGCCGCGCTCAATGCGCCGCCCACTGGATGGTGCTGATGTCGACACCTTCCTTGTACATGTCCCACAGCGGTGACAGCTCGCGCAGCCTGGCGACGCGGTCTTTCAGCGTGGTGATCACGTAGTCGATCTCTTCGGTCGTGGTGTAGCGGCCGATCGTCATGCGCAAGCTTGAATGCGCCAGCTCATCGCTGCGGCCCAGCGCGCGCAGCACATAGCTCGGCTCCAGGCTGGCCGAGGTGCAGGCCGAACCCGACGACACCGCGATGCCCTTGATGCCCATGATCAGCGACTCGCCCTCGACGAAATTGAACGACATATTGACGTTGTGCGGAATGCGCTGCGTCGGGTGGCCGTTCAGGAAGGTTTGTTCAATGTCTGACAGACCATCGAGCAGGCGTTTCTGCAGCATGCGGATGCGTTCGTTCTCGGCGCCCATCTCTTCGCGGGCGATGCGGAAAGCCTCGCCCATGCCGACGATCTGGTGCGTCGGCAGCGTGCCCGAGCGCATGCCGCGCTCGTGGCCACCGCCGTGCATCTGCGCCTCGATGCGCACCCGCGGCTTGCGGCGCACATACAGCGCGCCGATGCCTTTGGGGCCGTAAGTCTTGTGCGAGGCCAGGCTCATCAGATCGACCGGCAGCGTGGTCAGATCGATCGCCACCTTGCCGGTGGCCTGCGCCGCATCGACGTGGAAGACGATGCCGCGCTCGCGGCACAGCGCGCCGATCGCCGGGATGTCCTGAATGACGCCGATTTCATTGTTGACGAACATCACCGAGATCAGGATCGTGTCGGGCCGGATCGCGGACTTCAGCGTTTCGAAATCGAGCAAGCCGTCTTCCTGCACCTCGAGGTAGGTGGCATCGAAGCCCTGCCGTTCGAGTTCGCGCACCGTATCCAGCACGGCTTTGTGCTCGGTCTTGACGGTGATGATGTGCTTGCCGCGGGTCTTGTAGAACTGCGCCGCACCTTTCAACGCGAGGTTGTTCGACTCGGTGGCGCCAGAGGTCCAGACGATCTCGCGCGGATCGGCACCGATCAGCGCGGCAACCTCTGCGCGGGCCTTCTCGACTGCCGCTTCCGCTTCCCAGCCCCAGGCATGACTGCGCGAGGCCGGGTTGCCGAAGTGCTCGCGCAGCCAGGGGATCATCGCGTCGACGACGCGCTGATCCACCGGGCTGGTGGCGCCATAGTCCATGTAGATCGGGAAATGCGGGGTCAGGTCCATGGTTCGTCGTCTGGCGAATTCAAGCTCGCTTATTTCGAGAAGGCGGCGCCCAGTGCGAACACTGAATTGGGCGCAGTGATGCGGATCGGCTTGACCACTGGCTGGGTCGAGATCGCCCGCTTGATAGGGTGCTCTTCGACCGACACGCCCTTGGCCAGCTGATCGCCCACCAGCTTTTTCAGCGAGATAGAGTTCAGGTGCTCGATCATCTTGGTGTTCAGGCTGGCCCACAGGTCGTGGGTCATGCAGCGACCACCGTCGTCGCCCATGCAATTTTCCTTGCCGCTGCAGCCGGTGGCGTCCAGCGGCTCGTCGACCGCCAAGATGATGTCGGCGACGGTGATCTCCTCGGACTTGCGGCCCAGCGAATAACCACCACCGGGACCCCGCGTGCTTTCGACCAGCTCGTGTCTGCGCAGGCGGCCGAACAGCTGTTCGAGGTAGGACAGCGAGATCTGCTGGCGGGCGCTGATGGCGGCCAGTGCGACGGGTCCCGAATGTTCACGCAGTGCCAGATCGATCATGGCAGTGACAGCAAAACGACCTTTGGTGGTGAGACGCATGGTGACTACTCCTGTCGCCCCGAGGGGCATAAAGACGGCCTGTTTGGCAACGTCCGCCTGTCGGCACACCAGCTGGTCAACGGATGCCTCTCATGAAGATGAAGACAAATGCTTACCTGACCAGTTTTGTCGAGTATAGCGGAACCCAACTGATTCGGTCGGCATTGCCGCGGGAAGTTCCTCTCATATGACAACAAATTGTCATGGACAAAGTAACGTCAAACTCCTGAAAACGGCCATTTGGGGCTGAATATTTCAGATGCAACGCAGGTTTCCGAGCTCAGCAATGAAAGCGACTTGTGGGATCGCGACGATGGGTTTCCGCGTCGCCCGCCTCCGGAGCACGCTGTCTTGCAAGGGAGCACGTTATGAGCAACCCCGCCTTGAACCCTGCACCGCCGGCTGCGAAGCCCGACGCCGTCAGCTGCGCACACGAGATGTTCAAGCGCACCGATGCGGCAGTGCCCGTCCTGCTGGCCCAGGTCTATGACGTGGCACCACCGACCGAACGCACTCGGCTGCTCACGCAACTGATGCAACCGCTGGGCGTGCTGTCGCTGGTCGCGGTAGCAGGCGGCGTGTTCGCCCGATTGCGCTTTCGGGATGCCCCGGGGCCGCTGAACCTGCACCTCGAAGACACGCTGCTCATCGGCGCCGAGGAGGTGCGAGCTTTGGCCGAACACGCACAGCAGGACAGCGTCGAGACGGTCGATGCACTGCGGCTGTGGCTGACGCAGAGCCCGGTGCTGGCAGGCTCGGCCGCCGCACTGCTGCTGGTGCGACTGCTGAAGCGCCGGGCTGCGCGGCGACGCGGCGCGCACGTCGAACCCCCTGAGCAAAGCTGATCCGTCACAGGGCAAGGGTCTGTTTCAGTTGTCATCGAGGAGCGAGCGGTTCGAAACAACAGCCTGCATGCGGCCCCAGATACTGGATACATGGCGAATTCGTCTCGCCTGTAGAAGTTGTACGGAGAACCACATCATGGACACAGACCCATCGTCATCCGACACACTGCCCCACGGCGACGGTACCGCGTCGTCCGCAGGAGACACCAGCGCCTACTTGATAGTTCATGCCGAATCAAGCGACCACGGCGGTCGCCGAGGGCGACACGGCCCGACGCCGCTGCAGCGGCTGCGTGCGCTGTACGGGTCTGGCTCGACGCCATCAGCCCAGGCCGCGCTGTCGCTGACCTTGGCCGATCGGCATGGCCGCACCGTGTTGTCGCTGGCCGACGCTGACCCGGTGCTCGGCATTGCGCTGGCGCCCGGCACCTACCACCTGACCGCCACGCGTGGTGACACACGGCGTGGCTACACGGTGTCACTACCCGCCGGGTCGCGATTCGACCTGCACCTGCGCTTTGCGGCGCCGGAACCGTCGAAGCCGGCCGCGCCGATGGCGACATGGTCAACCCGTTCGGTCAGCTGAAGCACGACACCCTTCGTCACCACATTCCGACTTACT
>JANXTP010000067.1 GCA_025352345.1 Burkholderiales bacterium
TGGCCAAGCAAAAGGCGGCGGCCAAGCTGTCGCGTATTCCGGTCAAGGTGGAATCACTGCGTCCTGCCGAGGTGCTGAAAAAGCCGGCGTGGATTCGCGTCAAGGCCGGCAGCCCGACCACCCGCTTCTACGAGATCAAGCAGATCCTGCGCGAGAACAAGCTCAACACCGTCTGCGAAGAAGCCAGCTGCCCCAACATCGGCGAATGCTTCGGCAAGGGCACGGCGACCTTCATGATCATGGGCGACAAGTGCACCCGGCGCTGCCCGTTCTGCGATGTCGGCCACGGCCGGCCCGATCCGCTGGACGCCAACGAGCCGCTGAACCTGGCCAAGACAATCGCCGCGCTGAAGCTGAACTACGTGGTCATCACCAGCGTCGACCGCGACGACCTGCGCGATGGCGGCGCCGCGCATTTCGTCGAGTGCATCCGCCAGACGCGGGCGCTGTCGCCGGCCACGCGCATCGAGGTGCTGGTGCCTGACTTCCGCGGCCGTGACGACCGTGCGCTGGAGATCCTGAAGGCCGCGCCGCCCGACGTGATGAACCACAACCTGGAAACCGCGCCCCGCCTGTACAAGGAAGCGCGGCCTGGCAGCGATTACGCCTTCAGCCTGAACCTGCTGAAGAAGTTCAAGGCGCTGCATCCCGATGTGCCGACGAAGAGCGGCCTGATGGTGGGTCTGGGCGAGACCGACGAGGAAATCCTGCAGGTCATGCGCGACATGCGCGCGCACGACATCGACATGTTGACGATCGGCCAGTACCTGGCGCCCAGCGGCCATCATCTGCCGGTGCGCCGCTATGTGCATCCCGACACCTTCCGCATGTTCGAGGCCGAGGCGGCGAAGATGGGCTTCACCCACGCTGCCGTCGGTGCGATGGTGCGCAGCAGCTACCACGCCGATCAGCAGGCGCATGCGGCGGGTGTGGCGGGGGTGGACGCCCCAATGCCGCCACGCTGAATCAGCTGGTCGCTGCGCGCTTCAGGGCGCTGTCAGCAGCCGCTCGATCGATGGATTCAAGGCCGCGACGTCGAGTCGGCCGACGTGCCTTTCGACGATCTCGCCGCGCCGGTTGATCAGCACGCTGGTCGGTGTCGCCTCCACCTGGCCGAAGCGCTCTGCCAGCCGCCCGTCGTGGTCGATGGCGACCTGAAACGGCAGCGCGTGCGCCTCGGTGTAGCGCATCACGTTGATCGGCGCGTCGTAGCTCATCGCGATGGCCAGCATCTCGAAGCCGCGCGCCTTGAATCGTGCATGGGTCGCGATGAGATCGGGCATTTCTTGCAGGCAGATGGCGCAGCTCGTCGCCCAGAAGTTGACGAGCACGACCCGGCCGGTCAACTGGGCGGTGTGGGCCGGCGTTCCGTTGAGCAGGGTGTATGCCGCTGGCGGCATGACCTCGGGAGCTGCGACACTGCGCCACACGCCGTAAGCGATCGCAGCGACGGCGCCCGCTGCAATCAGCGCTTTCCTCGTCAACGAACCCACGATCATCGGGAGATGTCCATGCAACGCAGAAAATTCACCATCGGTCTATTGTCGGGTGCGGGAATCTGCGGGGTGGGCATGTCGCCAGCGCAGGCGGGTTCGATGCTCAGCTCGCTCAGTGAAGGCGATGCTGCCTCGGGCATCCGCGCCGCGCTGGAGCGTGGCGCCGAATCGGCGGTCGGCCTGCTCGGCAAGACCGACGGCTTTCTCGGCAACCCGAAGGTGAAGATACCGCTGCCCGGCGTGCTCAAAAAAGCGGCCAAGCTGTTGAGGGCCACCGGCCAGGGCGATGCGGTCGATGAGCTGGTGATTGCCATGAACCGTGCTGCCGAGGCGGCCGTGCCACAGGCGAAGGAGCTGCTGCTGGGCGCGGTCAAGACGATGAGCGTCGACGACGGTCGCAAGATCTTGTCTGGTGGCGACCATTCCGTCACGGAATTCTTTTCCGCCAAGACGCGCGAGCCGCTGGGCGTCAAGTTCCTGCCGATCGTGACCCAGGCGACCGAGAAGGTCGCGCTGGCCGAGAAGTACAACGCGGTGGCCGGCAAGGCCGCGGGCATGGGCCTGCTCGACAAGAAGGACGCGAATGTTCAGGAGTACGTCACCGGCAAGGCGCTGGACGGCTTGTACTTCATGATCGGTGAGGAAGAAAAAAAGATCCGCAAGGACCCGGTCGGCACCGGCAGCGACATCCTGAAAAAGGTGTTCGGCTCTCTGAAATAACGTGGCTGGCGGCGCGCCGCCGTCAGAGGGTTTTCGACAGCTCGAACATCAGCACCGAGGGCAGTGCCGCTTCGATCGCCTCCTGGCCGACGCGCGCGCGCTCGGCGCCCGTGTCGTCGGACACGTTGAATTCCTTGCCTTCTTCGATGATGTCGATGAACGGGAAGCCCGGCACTTCGGCGCGGATGTCGGCGCAGAAGCGATCAAAACGGTCCCCGTGCAGGATGCCCTCGACGATGATGGCGTGTGGCAGACCGTCGCTGCAGAAGTCGGCGGCCTCGTCGATCGAGGCAACCATGTCGACGATCAGCCCCATGTGGCGCAGCGCGTCTCGGATGCGCGTGCGCATGCCGCGGCGCGAGGCGATCACCACCACATGGCTGCCGGCCAGCGGCTTCGAGTTGATCGAGCTGTCGAAGCCCTGGTCGAGATCGACGGTGCTGACGCCCTCGATGTCGGCGTTGGCGGGCAGGGCGAATTCAAGCGCTACCGTCACCGCGCGGTCGTTCACCTGGCGCGCCAGCCCCAGTTGCATCGTCACGGCGGTCTGTTCCAGCAGCCGCCAGGTCAAGGAGTCCAGTGGCGGGGGCGGCGTCGCCGCGTCGGGGGCGACCAGCGCGAACCGGCAGGTCAGGCGCGCGTGGCCTTTCCACGGGTCCACATCGATGACCAGCTCGATCGCCGAGCGTGTCTGGATCAGTGCCCAGTCGATCAGGGTGTTGAGCAGGCTGAACATCAGCGAGGCATCGACGATGACATCCACCGGGGTTGCCGTCGGCTGCACCGAGACGCCGCGTGCATCGGTTTCTCGCTTGCGGTGGGTGAGCACCGACTGCAGTGTGTCCAGCAAGGCCACCCGTTCGCGCGATTGGGCCAGCTGGGCACTGGCGAAGCGGGCCAGCAGTTGCGCGGTCATGCCCAGCTGGCGCGCAGTCTCGAGCTCTTCGCGCAGCAGGCGCAGGCCGGCGCGGTCGATCTGTCCGCTCGAGATCAGCGCGTTGACGCGCTCCAGCGCCAGCGTCAGCGGATGCGCGATCTCGGCACCGAGCTCGGCGATCAGGTCGCGCCAACGAACGCCGTCGGCCACGGTGGTCGGCGCCCGTGGCGGTGAGATCGACGTTGCACTGGTGGTGGTTGCACTCATGGCATCGGAATCGCTGGCCGGCGGATCGTCGCCCGGCACGGCATGGTCGGTGGTGAATCTGGCAAACGGCAGGGTGGAGCATCTGGAGGCGCCGCACAACGGATGCTCGACCCATGACAGGCATAGTGTTCACTCGCTGGCGGCATTGCGCCAGTCGGCAAGACCTGCCGACACCGCACCCGGGGTGTGAATAATTCACGGGCTGCGGCGCCGCGTGTGGATGCGGCTGGTGAACGCAGGCATCGGTGTTTCGGCGCACGTCCTTCGATAATCGATCGCATGAGGTCCTTCATGGATTGCCCACTGCGGCGGATCACGGCGCTGTCGATCGCGCTGGCCGCAGGCCTTTGCGCCTGCTCGCCAGCACTGAACTGGCGCGAGACGCACCCACCCGGCAGCCTGGTCACGGCGTTGTTTCCGTGCAAGCCCGACCACCACATCCGGCGTGTGATGCTGGCGGGTGCCGAGTTGGCCATGCAGCTGTCATCGTGCACCGCGGCCGACAATGTCTATGCGCTGAGCCGCATCGATGTCGGCCAGGCCGACCGGGTGACCCCGGTGTTGCAGGCCCTGCGTGACGCGGCGGCCCAGAACATCGGGGGGCCGACTGCGGTGCGAGGCCCGCAGCCGGTGCCGGGCATGACGCCGCATCCACTGGCGCAACGACTGGGCTGGCGCAGCGCTCGGCAGGACGGGTCAACCCTCGAGGCCCAGGCGGCGTTCTTCACACACGGGACGCAGGTCTATCAGGCCACCGTCGTCGGCACGCGACTCGATGCCGACGCGGCGGATACCTACTTCGCCGCGTTGAAGCTGCCCTGAGCGGGCTGGCGTTGTGAAATCCACCACGCGTTGATGCCCGGGGCGTGCTTTGACAGCGGTCGCCCGGTTGAACTACAGATAATGATTGACCATGCCCGGACTGCTGATCATTGCCCATGCGCCGTTGGCGTCATCGCTGAAGACGGTGGCGAGCCACACCTATCCCGACTGCGCGATGACGCTCGAAGTGCTCGATGTCGCACCCGACATGCCGCTGGAGCAGATCGAGGCATTGGCAGCGGAGTTGCTGGCGCGGGTGCGCAACCCAGAGGCACTGATCCTCACCGATGTCTTCGGAGCCACGCCCTGCAATGTGGCTCAGCGCCTGGCTGGCTTGGCCGAGTTCGGCCAGGTCAAAGTGGTCACTGGCGTCAATGTGCCGATGCTTTGGCGTGCCCTGTGTTACCTCCACGAACCGCTGGACGCCGTGGTCGCGCGTGCGGTGGCCGGCGCCACGCAGGGCGTGATGCAAGTGTCCATTTCCCGACCGCAAAACCAGGCGATCCAAGCGGGCACCCATGATTCGAACCAGCGTCACCATCAGCAATAAGCTGGGTCTTCATGCGCGGGCCTCGGCCAAGCTCACCAAAACCGCCAGCGGTTTTCGCAGCGAGGTGTTCATCAGCCGCAGTGACCGCCGCGTCAATGCCAAGAGCATCATGGGGGTGATGATGCTGGCCGCCGGGCTGGGCGTCGATGTCGAGATCGACGCCGAGGGCGACGATGAACAGGCCGCGATCAACGCGCTGGTGGCCCTGATCAATGACAAGTTTGGCGAAGGCGAATGAGCCCGCCGGTTTCACAGGCCCCACATGGGCCGCGGAACCCCTTCAGACCTGTCAGCTGCCGAGGAAGTGCCGGCGATAGCGCGCGGGCAGATCTTCCATGCGCATCATCATCGGCAGGTCGGCGGTGTTGAAATCCGGGTCCCAGGCCGGCGGGCCCAGCACCTGGGCGCCGCACCGCAGGTAGCCGCGTATCAATGCCGGCGCCTCGACGCACAGATCGCGCCGCAAATCGGCGATCGGCAGCGGCAGGCGCGGCGGCACCTGGCGTTCCACCGGTGCCAGGTGACTGCGCCGCAACTGCTCCCACAGGCTGGCCGCCACATGACCGCCGTCGCGCATGCTGATGCTGGCGCAGCCGATCATCGTGTCGAGCCGGTTGCGCTGCATGAATTCGGTCAGCGCGCCCCACAGCGCCAGGATCACCCCGCCGCGCCGCCAGTCGGGGTGTACGCAAGAGCGCCCCAGCTCGACCATCTTCGGGCGCAGCGCGCGCAGCCGCGTCAGATCGAACTCGCTCTCGCTGTACAGCCCGCCGATGCGTTTCGCAGCGGCCGGTGTCAGCACGCGGTAGGTGCCGACCACCTCGCCGGGTTCTTCGTCTTCCGTGCCAGTGCTGCGCACCAGCAGATGTTCGCAGTAGGCATCGAACACGTCGATGTCGTGCCCAGCAGGCGCGGCACGCGGCAGCGTCAGACGGGCGCCCAGCTCGGTGACGAACACCTGGTAGCGCAGCCGCTGGGCGGCCCGCACCTCGTCTTCGTGGCGCGCCCAGCTCACCTCAAAGCCGAACGGCCGATCCAGCACCACCGTGTCGAAGCCCGGGCGCTGGCGCCAGCCGTCATCGAGTCCTGGCAGCGAAGCCAACGTCGCTTCGGATGTGGTGCCCTGAGCCCTGACATCTTGAGAATTCATTGGCGAATGTTGAGGGACCGGGGTGACCAGCTTGTGAAGTTCGGGTGACGCTGACGTGACAGTCGCGGCGATGCCAGCGGGCAGCGCACAGCCGCTGGCGTGGCCCGTGACAACCCGAGGCGCCGGGGCGCAGGGGCGCTGCTAGCATGACCCATGAGCTTTCAGTTGTTCGGATTGCCCGTGTCGCGCGGGGTGGCCATCGGTCATGCAGTGCTGGTCTCCTCCAGCCGCATCGACGTCGCGCACTATTTCATCCCGGTGGCGGAGGTCAGCCGCGAGATCGAGCGCCTGCGCAACGCCCGCAATGCCGTCGTCGCTGAGCTCACCGCGCTGCAGGAAGACCTGCCTGGCGATGCGCCGGCCGAGCTGTCGGCGCTGCTCGATGTGCACCTTATGCTGCTCAACGACGAGTCGCTGGAACTGGCCACCAAGCAGTGGATCGAGGACCGCTGCTACAACGCCGAGTGGGCCCTGTCGGCGCAGTTCGAGGTGCTGGCGCGCCAGTTCGACGAGATGGAGGACGACTACCTGCGCGAGCGCAAGGCCGACGTCGAGCAGGTGGTCGAACGGCTGTTGCGCGCGATGGCGCGGGGATCGCCCGTGCTGATCGATCCCACCCCGAAGCCCGTCAGCGCCGACGCGCACAACCAGCCGCTGGTGCTGGTGGCCAACGACATCGCGCCGGCCGACATGCTGCACTTCAAGCGCACGGTGTTCGCCGGCTTCGTCACCGATGTCGGCGGCACCACGTCGCACACCGCCATCGTGGCGCGCAGCCTGGACATCCCGGCCGTGGTTGGCGCGCGCGAAGGCTCGCGCGTGATCCGTCAGGACGACCTGGTGGTGATCGATGGCGATGCCGGGCTGGTCATCGTCAACCCGTCGGACATCGTGCTCGAGGAGTACCGCTTCCGCCAGCGCCAGCGCGACGTGGAACGACAGCGGCTGTCGCGGTTGAGGAACACGCCGGCCGTGACGCTCGATGGTGAGCCGGTCGAGATGCTGGCCAACATCGAACTGCCCGGCGATGCAGTGGCAGCAGTCGCCGCTGGTGCTGTGGGTGTGGGCCTGTTTCGCAGCGAGTTCCTGTTCATGAACCGCGCTGGCGAACTGCCGGGCGAGGACGAACAGTTCGAAGCCTACCGCTCGGTGGTGCAGGCGATGAGCGGCATGCCGGTGACCATACGCACGGTGGACGTCGGTGCCGACAAACCGCTGGACCGGATGTCGGTCAGTGAGCTGCGACACGAGCATGCCTTGAACCCGGCGCTGGGCTTGCGTGCAATCCGCTGGAGCCTGTCGGAGCCGGCGATGTTCCGCCAGCAGATCCGGGCGATCCTGCGGGCCAGCGCCTTCGGCAAGGTGAGACTGCTGGTGCCGATGCTGGCGCATGTCGGTGAAGCGCGGCAGACCCTGGACGCGATCGCGCGGGCCAAGCAGCAACTGGCCGATGCCGGCAAGCCGTTCGTCGATGTCGAGGTCGGCGCGATGATCGAAGTCCCCGCTGCGGCGCTGGTGCTGCCCAGCCTGCTGAAGCTGTTCGATTTCGTGTCGCTGGGCACCAACGACCTGATCCAGTACACGCTGGCGATCGACCGCGGTGACGAGTCGGTCGCGCACCTGTACGACCCCTGGCACCCGGCGGTGCTCACGCTGATCGAAAGCGTGATTCGCCAGGCCCGAAAGGCCGGCAAGGCCGTCAGCGTGTGTGGCGAGATGGCCGGCGACGCCGCGTTCACCGAGGTGCTGTTGGCGATGGGCCTGCGCAGCTTCTCGATGCACCCCTCGCAGATCGCCTCGGTCAAGCAGATCATCCTGCGCGCCAACAGCAAGCGCCTGCTGCCGTTGATCGAGGGCGCGTTCCGCTCCGAAGATGTGTGGACCGGCTGCGAGCGTCTGCGCGCCGCGGCCGCGGGCAGGGTGCTGCTCGACTCGCAGGCAGCGGGCTGAAGCGTCAGCGCCGCCCGTACATCATCTGC
>JANXTP010000099.1 GCA_025352345.1 Burkholderiales bacterium
CGGCGGCCGACGTCGTGCGCCTGCGCGGCTCGGTGCAGGTCGAGCACACGCTGGCCCAACGCGGCGCAGCCAAGCTGTGGGACTTGCTGCACACCGAACCCTTCGTCAACACGCTGGGTGCATTGACCGGCAACCAGGCGATGCAGCAGGTCAAAGCCGGCCTGAAGGCCATCTACCTGTCCGGCTGGCAAGTGGCCGGTGACGCCAACCTGGCCGGCGAGATGTACCCGGACCAGTCGCTGTACCCGGCGAACTCGGTGCCGATGGTCGTCAAGCGCATCAACAACGCTTTCACACGCGCTGACCAGATCCAGTGGTCAGAAGGCAAGAACGACACCGATTTCTTCGCACCGATCATTGCCGACGCCGAAGCTGGCTTCGGCGGCGTGCTCAACGCCTTCGAGTTGATGAAGTCGATGATCGAAGCGGGCGCCTCGGGCGTTCACTTTGAAGACCAGCTCGCCTCGGTCAAGAAATGCGGCCACATGGGCGGCAAGGTGCTGGTGCCCACGCGTGAAGCAGTGGCCAAATTGCACGCGGCGCGCCTCGCCGCCGACGTGTCGGGCACCAGCACGCTGGTCATCGCCCGCACCGACGCCGAAGCCGCCGACCTGGTGACCAGCGACGTCGATGACAACGACAAACCTTTCATGACTGGTGAGCGCACCGTCGAAGGCTTCTACCGCAGCAAGGCCGGCCTGGAGCAGGCGATTTCCCGCGGTCTGGCCTACGCTGAAGTGGCTGACATCGTCTGGTGCGAAACCGGCAAGCCCGACCTGGATTACGCGAAGCGTTTCGCCGCTGCGATCCATGCCAAGTTCCCGGGCAAGCTGCTGGCCTACAACTGCTCGCCGTCGTTCAACTGGAAGAAGAACCTCGACGACGCGACCATCGCCAAATTCCAGCACGAACTCGGCAAGATGGGCTACAAGTTCCAGTTCATCACGCTGGCCGGCTTCCACAGCCTGAACTACTCGATGTTCAACCTGGCCTACGGCTATGCGCGCCAGAACATGACCGCTTTCGTCGAACTCCAGCAGGCCGAGTTCGCCGCCGCCGAGCGTGGCTTCACGGCCGTCAAGCACCAGCGTGAGGTCGGCACCGGCTACTTCGATGCCGTCACGACGACCATCGAGGCGCAGGCGTCGACCGGCGCGCTGAAGGGCTCGACCGAGGACGAACAGTTCTTCGACAAGAACGAGCATTGATCGCCGCGTGGTGACGCCACCCGCTTTCGTAGGCGGCGTTACGATGCTGTCCTGGCCCGAAGGTGTCACGCCTTCGGGCTTTTTCCTTCTCGTCGCTGTCCTGAACTGAGCTCGATGTCACTGTGAACGCTCCCGCGATGCTGCTCATCCTTGCCTTGCTCGCCGGCACGGCTGTCGCTCAGGCCGCACCGTCCAGCGTGCAGCTCGATGAGTTGACCTGGACCGAAGTGCGCGATGCCGTCAAAACCGGCACGACCACGGTGATCATTCCGGTGGGTGGCACCGAACAAAGCGGGCCGCACATGGCCTTGGGCAAACACAATGTGCGGGTCAAGGTGCTGGCCGAGCGCATCGCACAGACGCTGGGCCACACGCTGGTGGCACCGGTCGTTGCCTATGTGCCGGAAGGCCACATCGCGCCGCCGACGCAGCACATGCGCTACTCCGGCACGGTGTCGATCCCCGATGAGACCTTCAAGGGCCTCCTCGATGGGGCCGCTCGCAGCCTCAAGCAGCATGGCTTTACCGACGTGGTGCTGATTGGCGACCATGGCGGCTACCAGTCGCTGCTCGAAACCGTGGCCACCCGGCTCAACCGCGATTGGGCCTCGTCAACAGCGCGGGTCCATTACATCGGTGCTTACTACGACGCCGCTCAGAAGCCCTACAACCAGGCGCTGCGCGACCACGGACTCACCGATGCGCAGATCGGCTTGCACGCCGGCGCGGCGGACACCTCTCTGATGCTGGCGACCGACGCCAGCCTGGTGCGTCGCGATCAAATGAAAATCGACCGCGATACAGCGGCTGAGAAAGCGCTGGGCGTGAGCGGTGATCCGCGACCTGCCAGCGCGGCACTCGGCCAGCTCGGCGTCGAGCTGATCATCTCGCGCACCACCGCGGCGATACAACAGGCGCTTGCCAGACCGCGCTGATCGCTGCCGAACATTCACATTCCGCGTTTTCACACCTTTCGATTTCACACGCCTCGATGCAACGATTTTCCAGTTCATTTTTTCTGATTCGTCGGCTGCTGCCGGGCCTCGCGCTCATCTGCGCCGCCGGCAGCATCAACTCACAGCCGCCGCAGACCGCTGCCGTGGCAAACGCCGGGCCGGTGGTCACGGTGCCCGGCATGTCACCGGTGATCGATCGCCACAACCTGTACAGCGAGATCGGTGCCGGCAAGTTGAGCCCAGCAGTGCACGGCGCGCTGGAGCTTGTCTACGTGCCGAATCGCGCCGCCAACACGGTGTCGGTGATCGATCCGAAAACGCTGAAGGTGATCGACACCTTCAAGGTCGGCGTCAACCCGCAGCATGTGGTGCCGTCGTGGGACCTGCACACGCTGTGGGTCGCCAACAATGCCGAGCACAAAACGACCGGCAGCCTGACGCCGATCGATCCGCTGACCGGCAAGCCTGGCGCATCGATCGCGGTGGACGACCCGTACAACATGTACTACACGCCCGACGGCCGGCATGCGATCGTCGTCGTCGAGGCGCACAAGCGTCTCGATTTCCGTGATGCGCACACGATGGCGCTGCAGTACTCGATCGAGACGCCCGAATGCGCCGGCATCAACCATGCCGATTTCTCGATCGACGGCCGCTACGCCTTCTTCACCTGCGAATTCAGCAGCGGCCTGACGAAGGTCGACCTGGTCGACAAGCGGGTCATCAGCACCTTGAAGCTGAGCCGCTACTTCGAGCGTCCGGAGGTGCTGTCGATGCTGGCCAAACCGGGCAAGAAGCCGCGCAAGATCCCGGATCCGTCGCAGCTCGGCGCTGAGATCTGCGCCACCCCGGGCATGCCGCAGGATGTGCGTTTCTCACCCGATGGCACCGTGCTCTTCGTTGCCGACATGATGGCCGATGGGGTGCACCTGGTCGATGGCGCCAGCTTCAAACAAATCGGCTTCATCCCGACCGGCGTCGGTACCCATGGCCTGTACCCGAGCCGCGATGGCAAGAAGCTCTACGTGGCCAACCGTGGCAGCAACAGCGTGGTGGGCCAAAAGCGTGGCAAGGGCAGTGTGTCGGTGATCGACTTTGCGACCCGCCAGATCGAGCACACCTGGCCGGTGCCAGGCGGTGGCAGCCCCGACATGGGCAATGTCAGCGCCGACGGCCGGCACCTGTGGTTGTCAGGCCGTTTCGACAACGTCGTCTACCGCTTCGACACCCAGAGCGGCGCGGTCGACACCATCAAGGTCGGCCAGGAGCCGCACGGGCTCACCGTCTGGCCCCAGCCTGGCCGGTACTCGCTGGGGCATACCGGCAACCTGCGCTGAAGCTCACGGCGTTGCGCGCTGGGCGTTGCGGCGCGGCGTCGACGGCGGCTTGAGCAGGCTGCGCACCCGGGTGCGCGGCCCGTCTGACACCACGGCCTGCTCGACCAGCGCAGACGGGCCTTCGTCGCTGTAGCGCGGCGGCCAGTGCTTCAGCGTGGCCTGGCGCAGCAGTGCAACCGCGCCGCTGGCGGTGTAGCTGCGCTCCATCACGTGGGTGACCATGCCGCGTCCGACCCGCTCGCTGATCACCAGCGTCGAGCAGCGCGTGCCGTACTGGCGTTCGGGTGCGCGAATGAAGGCAGCCGAGAGCGCCCTCTCCAATTCAATTGGCACCCCGGTGGCGGGCAGATCGGCGTCGGCAGCGAGCTGTCGATCGCCAAGCGCCTTGAACAGGGCATTGGCCAGCGCATCGATCGACTCGGCCTCATTCACGGCGAGGCGCAGTCGGTGCTTCAGAGTGGTGGTTTTCGGCCAGGCGGTGTCGAGCGACGCATTCGACACGCCATAGGTGCCGCGCTCCAACCGCAGCGGATGGGCATGAAGGTTCGATGCCCAGAAGCACTCACCGCGCTTGAAATCGGCGGCGATCAGGTTGAAGCCGTTGTAGCCCGACAGCGCAGTGCGCATCCAGAAGCGGTCGGTGGGCTCGGTGCCGGCGAGCCACTGCGGCACGATCTGCCCGCGCGACGGGGCCTGCACATCGATGCGCGACGGGTCGCGCACATTGGTCAGCATCGCCAGCCGGCCTTGCGCGGTCAAACCGAGCCAGGTGCCACCGGCTTCCAGATCGCGCCCACCGAGGATGGCCGGCCCGCCGGCATCGGGTGTCCACCAGGCCAGGCGTGCGGCAGGGCGGGTGAAGAATTCATCGCGATTGGCCGCCACCACCAGCGGGAAGCGCCGACTCTGATCGATGGCCAGCGCGATCAGACACATGCGTCGAAGACCTCGGTGTGGCGCGGACCGTCGCACAGACGGCGCCATGCAGCGGCGTGTTGTTCGATCGTCGCGCGCAGTGCATCGCTGACACCGCAAGCGTTCGTGGCAGGTGATACCGCGTAGGTTTCCATCCAGGTGTCCGCACCCGCGGTTTGGTCGGTGCGACGCAGCAGCCGCGCCTGCAGGCCCGGGGTCTCGCGCCGCAAGCGGTCCTGCATCTCGGTCACGGTGATCCGCAACGCATCGGCCTGATGCACAGGCACCTGGTAATACACATACAGCTCACGTGACATCGGCGGCAGAGGATTCAAGCCAGCTCGGCGCTCGGCACCTCGTAAGGCATCGGGCGGGGCGTCAGCAGCAGTCCATCGGGTGCACCCAGATGCAAAGTGCCGCCGTCGAACACCGACAGCTTGACTTCGACCAACGCGTGGTGCGTTTGTGATGCTGCATCGTTGCCCAGCGCAGGTGCCGCGCTGGCGACGAGTCCCGCGGGCTGTGTCGGGTCGCCACTGTGAAACACTTCTTGTCCGGCGATGATCGGCGCATCGCCCACGTACAGAAAGGTCCGGCGCTTGGTGGTGCCACGGTATTGCGAGCGGGCTACGACCTCTTGGCCCGGGTAGCAGCCCTTCTGGAAATTCACCGCGCCGATCAGCTCGAAATTCAGCATCTGCGGCACGAACTGATCGACCGTGGCGGCCTCGATCGTCACGATGCCGCTGTCGACTTCGAGCCGCTGCCACGCCGCGAGTGCGAGCGGGTCTGCCACCGGCGCGGCGCCCTTCGTCACCTGCCACGCGCGTGCAATGCCCGCCACGTCAGGCAGCCGAATCCAGGTGTCGTTTGCGTCGGCGCGCAGGCCCCACGCCGGTAGAACCTCGGTGGCGAGCTGCGCTCGCTCACCGCTCACGCCGATCAAAGCAACGTCGGCGCTCGCGTCGCTCAATTTGCACTGGGCACGCAGCACGAAAATCGACAGGCGCTTCAGCGTTGCCGCCAGCACGCTCGCATGGCAGGCCAGCAGCACCTCTTCGTCGCTGGGCTTCCAGATCACGAAGCTCGCCAGCAAGCGGCCCTTGGCCGAGCAGTAGCCCGCCAGCCGCGCTTGGCCAAGCCCGAGCGACTGGACGTCCTGCGTCAACTGACCATTCAGAAACTTGGCCGCTTCTGCGCCGACGGCGCGTATCACGCCCCAGTGGGACAGCGGCACGGTCAGTGAAGACAGCGGGTGTTGGATCATGTGCCGATTATGATTTGCAGGATGTTGCCAGACAGCTTTCGGTGTCATGCAAAACTTCGCGCCCACGGCGTCGGCAGACCGGGTGGGGACATCGGATGAAGCGCTGGCTCATCAGCGCCTTGATCGCGCTCACTGCGCTGGTTACTGGTACGGCGGCCTGGCTTTACCTCTGGCTGCACCGGCCCCTCGATCTGGCCACTGACACGGTGGAGGTGTCGATCGAACTCGGCACCTCGCCACGCAGCATCGCCAACAGCTGGGTGCAGGCCGGCGTACAAGCGCCGGCATGGCTGCTGTACGAGTGGTTCAGGTGGTCGGGCGAGGCCCGGCGCATCCGTGCCGGCAGCTATGAAATCGACCGTCAGACCACACCGGTCGCGCTGTTGGGCGTCATGGTGCGAGGTGACGAAACGAAGGCCTTCGTGCGGCTGAACGAAGGCTGGACGCTGCAGCAATTCCGCGCCGAGCTGGCGCATGCCGAAGCGCTGAAGCCGACCACCGCGGCAATGAGCGATCCCGAACTGATGGCTGCGATGGGCGACGCTTCCACGCCAGCCGAAGGGCGCTTTTACCCCGACACCTATTCCTACAGCAAAGGCAGCACCGACCTCGCCGTGTTGCGGCGGGCCCACCATGCGATGCAGCAACGTCTGGCTGCCGCCTGGGCCGCGCGAGCGCCCGATACGCCGCTGCGGACTCCCGACGACGCCTTGACGCTGGCGTCGATCGTCGAGAAGGAAACCGGCCAGCCACAGGACCGGGGCAAGGTGGCGGCGGTGTTCATCAACCGCCTGCGCATCGGCATGCCGCTGCAGACCGACCCGACGGTGATCTATGGTCTGGGCGCCGCTTTCGACGGCAACCTGCGCAAGCGCGATCTGCAGTCCGACACGCCCTACAACACCTACACCCGCAACGGCCTGCCGCCCACGCCGATCTCGATGCCCGGCAAGGCCTCGCTGCTGGCGGCGGTGCGGCCCGAGGCGTCCCGGGCGCTGTACTTCGTGGCGCGCGGCGATGGTTCCAGCGAATTCAGCGAGGACCTTGCCGCCCATAATCGCGCCGTCAGCAAGTTCCAGCGCGGACGCTAGTGCGTGCGCCGCGCGGGTCGATCCAAGGTCCTGGTGAGGTCGGTGTGCGGGGACGATTCATCACATTCGAAGGCATCGACGGTGCTGGCAAGAGCAGTCACATCGAGCCGCTGGCAGCACGCCTGCTTTCGGCCGGGCACGCCGTGCTGGTCACACGTGAGCCGGGCGGCACGCCGCTGGCAGAGCGGCTGCGCGAGTTGCTGTTGCACGCCCCGATGGACACGCTGACCGAAGCGCTGCTGGTATTCGCCGCGCGCCGCGATCATGTGAAACAGGTGATCGCGCCAGCGCTGGCGCGCGGCGACACCGTGCTGTGCGATCGCTTCACCGACGCCACCTTCGCCTACCAGGGCGCGGGCCGCGGCTTCGACGTCGCGGTCTTGAAGACGCTTGAATCCTGGGTTCACAACGATCTGCAGCCTGACCTGACGCTGTGGTTCGACCTGCCGGCCGAACAAGCGGCGCAGCGGTTGACCGGTGCACGCGCGCCCGACCGCTTCGAGCAGCAGGACGCCGCGTTTTTCGACCGAGTGCGCCAGGGCTATCTCGCACGCGCCGAGGCATTCCCCCAGCGCTTCGTGCGGATCGAAGCTTCGGCCGATCGCGACTCGGTCGGCCGTCAGGTGATCACCGCGCTGGAGGGCCGCCTCTGATGCAGGACGCACCGCTGGCCGGCGAGACCGCCCCTGTAGCCGCCTCAGCGTCGCTGCCCTTGCCTTGGTTGGCGGCGCCGCTGCGCGACGCCCTGGCGACGCAGCGCACGCATGCCTTGCTGCTGCACGGGCCACACGGCGTCGGGCAATTCGAGATGGCGCTGACGCTGGCGCAGGCTTGGTTGTGCGACGGCATGGCATCGGCTGATGTCGACACACCACGCCCATGCGGCGTGTGTGCCAGTTGCCGGCTGGTGCACGCCCGTTCTCATCCCGACCTGATGGTGCTGATCCCGGAAGCGCTGCGCAGCGCGCTCGGCTGGAATGCCGACGACGCGGCGGGCGAGGAGGGCGCCTCGGGCGCCGTCGATGCCACCGGCAAGCGCAAGCCCAGCAAGGAGATCCGCGTGGCCGAGGTGCGCCGGATCCTCGCTTTTGCCCACACCACCGCCGCCCGCGAGCATGGCAAGGTGGCCGTGGTGTACCCCGCCGAGGCGATGAACACCATCGCCGCCAACGCGCTGCTGAAGATCCTGGAGGAGCCCACGGGCCGGCTGCGTTTCCTGCTGGCAGGCTCGTCTGCAGACACGCTGCTGCCGACGATCCGCAGCCGCTGCCAGTCGCTGTGGCTCGGCGTGCCGGATGCCGAGGTGGCCTCAGCCTGGCTGCGCGCGCAGGGCATGCACCGCCCCGATGTGTTGTTGGCGGCGGCCGGGGGCCAGCCACAGGAGGCGCTGACCTGGTTCCGCGACGGCATCGATGCCCAGGCCTGGTTGGCGTTGCCGACTCAACTTGCGCGCGGTGAGTCGGCCAAGCTGCCTACCTGGCCGCTGGCCCGTGTGGTCGGCATGATGTTCAAGGTCTGCCATGACGCGATGCGGATGGCCGCAGGTGCTGCGCCACGTTACTTTCCGCTGGAATCCATGCCCACCTTTGCAAACGGCGGTGCCGACATCGTCGCGTTGTCCAGTTGGTACCGCGAACTCGGCCGCATCGCACGGCATGCGGAACATCCGTGGCAGGCGGCGCTCACCATCGAGTCTCTGGTGTTGCAGGCGAAGACGGCGCTTGCTGCAAAGTCTTCGTCCACAAGGGCGCCACGTTCGATAAACTGAGGGCATGAACGAACCCGCCTCGCGTCCGCCCACGGCCAGCGTCCCTGCACTGGCGGGCAGCCGCCCGAGCGTGATTCAGTTGGTGTTTCGCGAGAAGGGTGCGCTCTACGCTGCCTACATTCCGCTGCTGAGCGAAGGCGGGCTGTTCGTGCCCACCACCCGCGAGTACCGGCTCGGCGAAGACATCTACCTGCTGCTGTCGTTGCCGGAAGACAACCAGCGCTACCCGGTGGCCGGCAAGGTGGCATGGATCACACCGGCCAATGCCTCCGGTGGACGCACCCAGGGCGTGGGCGTCCGCTTTCCGACCGACGAGAAGACGCGTGTGCTGCGTCTGCGGATCGAAGAGCTGCTGGGCACCTCGATCTCGTCATCGAAGCCGACCCAGACGATCTGACGTGGCAGCGGCTGGCCCGCTGCACAGCGCACGATGTACGTCGATTCCCACTGCCACCTGAGTTATACCGAGTTAACTGATCGGCTGGCTGACATCCGCGCCGACATGCAGGCCGCCGGGGTGGGGCGGGCGCTGTGCATCTGCACCACGCTGGAAGAGTTCGATCGGGTCCATGCACTGGCGCTGGCGCACGACAACTTCTGGGCCAGCGTCGGTGTGCATCCCGACAACGAAGGCGTTCGGGAGCCGACGCTCGATGACCTGCTCAGCCGAGCGACGCTGCCACGCGTGGTCGCGCTGGGCGAAACCGGGCTCGACTACTACCGACTGAACGGCCGCTCGGTGGCTGACATGGAATGGCAGCGCAAGCGCTTTCGCGTTCACATCCGTGCGGCTCACCACACCGGTTTGCCGCTGGTGATCCACACCCGCAGCGCGTCGCGCGACACGATTGACGTGTTGACCGCCGAGGGCGAACGCCGTGTCGGCGGCGTGTTCCACTGCTTCACCGAAACCCTGGACGTCGCCCGGGCGGCGCTCGATCTGGGCTTCTACATCTCGTTCTCGGGCATCCTGACCTTCAAGAATGCACGTGACCTGCGCGACGTGGCCACCTTCGTACCGCTGGACCGCTGCCTGATCGAAACCGACAGCCCCTACCTGGCGCCGGCGCCGTTTCGCGGCAAGACCAACACGCCGGCGCTGTTGCCGTGGGTGGCGAAACAGATGGCCGAGCTGAAGGGTGTCAGCGTCGAAGAGATTGGCCGCGTCACCACCGCCAACTTCGAGTCGCTGTTCAAGATCTCTCCGATTGAGCTCGATGAAAAATAGCAGAAATTACTTTCGATTCATCATCTATCTGTTTGTTTTTATTTGTATTGTTCCAGCGATAGCGGGAACCTACGATGACTTCTTCACCGCCATCAAACGGGACCATCGCCACACCGTTGAAGCGCTGTTGAAAGAAGGTTTCGACCCGAACACGGTCGATGAGACCGGCCAGCCCGGCATCATCGCGGCGCTGCTCAACGAGTCTTACGAGGCTGCCGACGCGTTGGCCGCAAGCGACGTGCTGCAACTGGAAGCTGCCAATCGGTCGGGAGAAACCGCGTTGATGATGGCCAGCCTGCGCGGCCAGACGGGCCTGGTTCAGCGGCTGCTGCAACGCGGCGCCGCCGTCAACCGGCCGGGCTGGTCGCCTTTGCACTATGCCGCCACTGCACCCGACGAAGCGCCGATGAGGCTGCTGCTGGCCCATGGCGCCGCGGTCGATGCCCGTTCACCGAACGGAACGACACCGCTGATGATGGCGGCTGACTACGGGCCATCGGTGTGCGTTGACTTGCTGCTGGCGGCCGGCGCCAGGGTCGATCTGAAAAACGACCTGGGGCTGACGGCCATGGACTTCGCCAGGCAGCGCGGCCGCGACCGGCTGGCAGACCAGCTCGGCAAGCTGCTGCAGAGACTGTGACACCAGCGCCGACGAACTGCAGCCGGGATGGCTTGTCAGCGCGCTTCTGACGCGATTGATGGCAGCAGGACGACTTGTCATCCGATGCAGCGAAATTACAGTGGGTTCCTTCATTCGAGGATCCCGCGATGCAAACGAGCCAACTCAGAAGCAACCCATTCGTGTTGATGACCCATCCCGAGGTCGTCCTTCAAGCCGTGGAAAAGTCGGAGTCACTGGCGCGATTGCAGGGTCAGGTCTTCAGACCCCTCGACAAGCCCATCCTCGGCAATGCACCGGCCGATGTCGCGGCCTACGACCGGCGCATCGATCAAAGCAACTGATCGCTGCGGCCTGCCCACCGGCAGGGAGTCTTTGGGGGAAGATCGCGAGGCGGACCACCCGGGGGATGCCGGGAGCTGGGTTGCATGAATCATCCATCAGCAAACGCCATCCAGAACGCTCATCATAAATGCACGACTATGTATATTATGTAAACAAATATACACAGGCAGCTCACAAGGGAAAAGCGGCCCGGAGGCCGCTTTTGTTTGACTGTTGAATACGGTGTCTTATTTGGCAGCCACATCCACCGGTTTACCAGGCGCTTCTGCCACCGGGGCCGCGGCAGCTGACGCTGCCAGCGAAGGTCGCTGCGCGGCAAGCTCCGGGTAGCCCTTCAGCATGCTGACGCCATACAGCGGCTTGAACACGCCTTGGTGACAGGTCTGGCAGTTGGCTTTCGCCACGTCGCCAGTCGGCCCGAGTCGATGCGGCGGGAACGACTTGGCAATCGACTCCATGTACTGGTTGTTCAGGTCGCGCACCATGCGGATGCCGTACCAAGCGGTCACACGCTGCGGCGGGCTGGTTTCCCAGGACGACATCGAACGGGTGTTGTGGCAGTAGGTGCAGTTCACGCCAAGCGCAGTCGACATGTGAGTCATCAGGCTGAAGGTCCATTCAGTCTGCTTGATCGACTTGTGTGTGCCGGTGGGCAACGCTGTCGTGCCGTTGACGCGGATTTCCTCTGATCCCAGCAGGAACGGTGTGAACGGATCCTCAGGCAACGACGATCCATTCGCCACCTTCGAGGGCGTGTTCTGCCCTGCCCTGCCACCCACTAGCCCCACGCTGCGTTTTTCAGGCTCTGCCTTGAACCACACGTTGGCGGGAATGTTGTTGCCGCGGTGACAGGTGTAGCAAGTGACGCCGGTTTCAGCCACGTGGGTCTTGTAGTCGGCGTTGATCTTGCGCGTCATCTGCAGCATCTTGCGGGCGACCACTTTCGTGTATTTGTCGTCCAGAGCGAAGTTCTCGGGGTTGTGGCAGTAAGTGCAGCCCTGCTCCGGCGCCACCCAGGCCGTCATCGATGCCATGATCCTTGAGAACTCACCAACGCTCAGGTCATTGAGCACCTGCACGTTCTGGTACACCAACGCTGCAGCCGGGCCGCCAGGCGTTGCCGGCGCGATCGCTGCCGGCACCTGGTTCAACGGGGCTTGCGTGGCAAGCGTGCGTGGGTTGTAGATTTCCACCATGGCGGTGCCACGGTAGCCGTGTTGAACGGCTTCGATCGGCGGCCGTTCGCAGCCTGCCAGCAGCGCCGCTGCGGACAGCAAGATCAAGCGCAATGTCATCGTGAAATTCCTGTTCATGGCTTGACTCCCTGCAGCGTTGCGGGGTCGATCACCGGGGCCCAGACGGCCGGGTACATCGGTGCGACATGGTGCTTCACCGCCCACAGATACCAGTTGTCGACCACCGTGCCAGTCAGCAGGATGCCGATGCCGCCGGTCAGCGGGGTCAACACCGCAAACCACCACGCCCAGCGGTGGATCGATTCCATCGTGGCGTTGAAGCCCATCGTCCAGCGCCAGAACAGTGCCGCACGTTCGGAGGCGGTGCCTCGGTCGGTGATCTGTTCGATCTCGCGCTCGCCGCCAAAACGGCTGACCGCGAGGATGGTCGCGCCGTGCATTGCGAACAGCAACGCAGAGCCATACAGGAACGCAATCGACAGCATGTGGAACGGGTTGTAGAACAGGTTGCCGTAGCGGATCGAGAACGCCGCTGTCCAGTCCAGGTGCGGGAAGATACCGAACGGCACGCCCTCGCCCCAGTTGCCCATCAACACCGGGCGGAACAGGCCCAGCACCAGGAACAGCCAGATCGGGGACAGGAAGGCCCAGGCCACGTGGGTGCCCATGCCCAATTCCCGAGCACGCCGGTAGGTGCGCATCCACCACAGCAGGATCGACATCGTCAGGAACAGGCCGGCAATCTGCCACCAGCCGCCTTGGTTCAAAGGCGCGAGCCCCAATCCGTTGCTGGGCGCGGGTGGCTCCAGCGCCAACCAGAACAGCTGACGAATGAACTGGACAGGGTCCCAGTTCACCGACGCCAACATGTTGAAGCCCATGATGTTGATCGCGAGCGTGCCGAAAAAGATCGAGGCGAGGCCGAGGGCGCCCAGGTAGACCGGGCCGATCTGCGCATTCCCGATGCGGCCGATCAGATGAACGATCAGGGGTTCGCCGAGACGCGTGCTTTCGGTTTTGTGCTCGATGCCGTGGTGGATCGGGCCGACCGCTTGTACCGC
>JANXTP010000173.1 GCA_025352345.1 Burkholderiales bacterium
CAGTCGCGATCGTCAGTGCGCTCGCCGTCGTGCCCTTGCACAAGCTCTCGGCCGCAGCCCATGAGATGTCCACGCGCACGCCGATGGAACTGGTTCGTTACGTTGAACGACGATTGATCGGACACCCGAAACTCGAGGCGCTGGCCTCGCCCGCACTGCGCCTCATTCGCTCTGTCGAGGAACGCGGGGCACCCGGCGCGCCGCTTACAGATCTGGGCAAAGGACAGCGCGCAGCAGGATTGACGGCTGCACGCTATGACGCCTCGGGACGCCCCCTCCCCTCGCTGCGCCTGTCGACTGCGGTCATACCAGTCCGCGCAACCCGGACGATCCATGACATCAACGAACTGCGACAGGCGCTTGCCAGTGCCAAGGCCGGTGATGTCTTGGAATTGGCGCCCGGCACCTATGCAGTGACGACAGCGCTGCGCACCGCTGCGGGTGGCACAGTGGATCGACCCATCACGCTGCGGGCAAACCAGGCCGGGACGGTGCTGTTCGAAGTGAGCTCGGTTGAAGGCGTTGTGGTCAGTCATCCTTACTGGGTGTTCGAGAACCTGAACTGGCGCGGTGTATGCGCCGATCACTCGAGCTGTGAACATGCTTTCCATGTGGTGGGTGCGGCGCGCGGGACGGTCATCCGCAACAACCGGCTGGAGGACTTCAACGCCCATGTCAAAGTCAACGGCGAGGACGGTCAGTGGCCAGATGACGGAATACTTCAGTACAGCTCGCTGGTCAACCGGGTGCCACGCCAGACCGAAAATCCCGTGACGCCGTTCGATTTGGTGGCGGGCAACGGTTGGCAAGTTCTCGACAACCTCGTGGAGAACTTCATTCGCACGAATGAGAACCCGACGTACGGCATCTTCATGAAGGGCGGAAGCCAGGGTGGCTTGATCGCGCGCAATGTGGTCATCTGCTCGCTCGGCACGACCCCAGCTCCCGGGCTTCAAGTCGGCATCAGCCTCGGCGGCGGCGGAACCGGCGCGGCCTTTTGCCGAGATGGCCGTTGCGCCTTCGAGCACAGCCTAGGCACGGTGGCCAACAACGTGGTCGCCCATTGCAATGATTTCGGAATCGACGTGGCGCATTCCACAAAAAACACGATCGCGTTCAACACGCTCATCAACACCGAAGGCATCGATCTGCGTCGCCCTCCCAGTTCGGCATCGGTGTTCGGGAATTTGGCCGAGGGACGCATACGCCAACGCGACAACACCGAGTTGCACGAAGCCGACAACCTAACCCAGCGCAGCTTGGCCTCGTTGCTGGCAGCGGCGGATCAACTGGATCTGCGCTGGCTCGACACACCGCCGTGGGTGACAACCCGGCCTGCGGTACCGACAGACTTTTGCGGTCGCGTCCGAGGCCCGTTGAGTCCGGTGGGAGCGACCGTCAACCCGCAGTGCCCATAGGGAGCCCCGGCCTCACGGCTGGACGCCGTTTGATGAACTCACACCAGCACCTCGGCGCATGGGGCATGCCCCAAAAACGCCTGCGGGCTGGCGCTGGCGCCGTAGGCACCTGACTGGAACACCACCGCCAGATCGCCGATCTGCGCCACCGGCAAATCCATCTGGTCGGCCAGCAAATCCAACGGCGTGCACAGCGGCCCGACGATCGATGCGGTTTCGAGAACCGTGGCATCGATGCGGTTGCCGATGGTCACAGGGTAGTTTTTGCGAATCACCTGGCCGAAGTTGCCGGATGCCGACAGGTGGTGGTTCAAGCCGCCGTCGGTCACCAGAAACACCTGCCCGCGCGACACCTTGCGGTCGACGATGCGGGTGACGTAGACGCCGGCCTCGCCGACGAAGTAGCGGCCCAGTTCGAGCACGAACGACACCTCGGGCAACTCGGTGCGCGCCCGCTCCACCAGCTGAGCCAGGTTGTCACCGATCGGCTGCAGATCGAGCCGGCTCTCGCCCGGGAAGTACGGGATACCGAAGCCACCGCCGAGGTTCAGGAACCTGAGCGCGGCCGGTGCGAGGTCGGCCAAGCGCCGTGCCAGTTCGTACGACTTGAGCTGTGCCTCGCAGATGGACGCTGCGCGCAGATTCTGCGATCCGGCAAAAAGGTGAAAGCCTTCAAACGCCAGGCCGAGGCGGCCTACTTCTACCAGCAAGCCAGGCAGTTGTTCGACGTCGATACCGAATTGCTTGGGCCCTCCGCCCATCTTCATGCCCGAGCCCTTCAGCTCGAAATCGGGATTGATGCGCACAGCCACGCGCGCTGACAGGCCGAGGGTTTGGGAGGCCTGCGCCAACACCGGCAACTCACGGGCCGACTCCACGTTGACGAGGACGCCGGCGGCCACCGCCTGGCCCAGTTCGGCATCGCGCTTGCCGGGGCCCGCGAAGCTGATCTCGGCCGCATCGGCACCCGCGTCGAGCGCCACCTTCAGCTCGCCTGCCGAGGCCACGTCGATGCCATCGACCAGCGTGGCCATCAGCCCCACCACCGCCGGCATCGGGTTGGCCTTCATCGCGTAATGCAGCTTGATCTGCGGCGGCAACGCCGCACGCAGGCCATCCACACGCTCGCGCAGCAACTGGCGGTCGTAGACGTAAAAGGGTGTGCTGCCGACTCTCGCGGCAAGTGTCGACAGCGTCTGGCCGCCGATCAGCAGTTCGCCGTCGCGGTGGGCGAACTGGTTCATCGGGGCGTGTGTGGGGCGTTCGGTCACGGGGAACCTGTCATGTCGAAAAGTAGCGGTCAGGCGTGGCGCTCGACCCAGCCAGTGGCGAGCAGTTTGCGGTCGATCTTGCCGTTCGGGTTGCGCGGCAGCGGCCCGGCCATGGGCTCGACGCCGCTGGGCACCATGTAAGCCGGAATGCGCGTGCGGCATTGCGCCAGCAGTTCGGTCACGTCGAGTTGAGCGCTGCCGTCGGGGGCGCTGGCGATGACCTGAATCGCCTGGCCCAACGTGGGGTGATCGACACCGAAGGCCACGCACTCACCGACCAGCCGGGTCGCGTACAGCACCTCCTCGACCTCGGTGGGGCTGACACGGTAGCCCGAGGTTTTCATCATCTCGTCGCGGCGGCCAATAAAGTACAAAAAACCTTCCGCATCGCGGCGAACAGTGTCACCGGAAAAGACCGCGATCTCAGGCAGTTGCAAGCCGGGTTCGCGCCCGCCCACGCCTGCGGGCAGGGGTTTGTAGCGCTCGGCGGTTTTTTCAGCATCGCCCCAGTAGCCCTGCCCCACCAGGGCGCCGCGGTGCACCAGTTCACCTGGTTCATCGGGCGCGCACTCGCTGCCGTCTTCGCGCAGCACCAGGATCTCGGCGTTGGGGATCGCTTTGCCGATGGAGTCAGGGCGTCGGTCAACCTCTTCGGGTGGCAGGTAGGTGGAGCGGAAGGCTTCGGTGAGGCCGTACATCAGAAAGGGTCGGGCCGTGGGGACACGGGTGCGCAAAGCGTTCAGCGTTTCGCGCGGCATGCGCCCGCCGGTGTTCGCGAAATAGCGCAGGTGCTCGCTAATCTCGGCGGGCCAATCGAGTTGGGTGAGTTGGATGTAGAGCGGTGGCACCGCCGTCAGCCCGGTGACGCGTTCGCGCGCCATCGCTTTGAGCACATCGCGCGGCAGCAGGTAGTTGAGCAATACCACGCGTGCCCCAGCGTGAAACGCCGTCGTCAACTGGCTGAAGCCGGCATCGAAAGACAGCGGCAAGGCAGCCAGCAAAGTGTCTTCCGGGTTGTTC
>JANXTP010000192.1 GCA_025352345.1 Burkholderiales bacterium
GTGCACATCGGGCCGGCGCCGTCGCGCGAGTCGTATCTGGTGATGGACAAGATCATTGCCGCCTGCAAGCAGACCGGCGCGCAGGCGGTGCACCCGGGCTATGGCTTCCTCAGCGAGAACACCGAGTTCGCGCGCCGCGTCGAAGAAGAGGGCATCGTCTTCATCGGCCCGAAGCACGCGTCGATCGCGGCGATGGGCGACAAGATCGCGTCGAAGCAACTGGCCCTCGCGGCCCGCGTCAACACCATCCCCGGCTACAACGCCGCGATCGATACCGCAGAGCAGGCGGTCGAGATCGCCAAGGGCATTGGCTATCCGGTGATGATCAAGGCCTCGGCGGGCGGTGGCGGCAAGGGTCTGCGGGTGGCCTACGACGACAAGCAGGCCTTCGAGGGCTTCACCTCCTGCCGCAACGAGGCGCGCAACAGCTTCGGTGACGACCGCGTGTTCATCGAAAAGTTCGTCGAAGAGCCGCGCCACATCGAGATCCAGGTGCTGGGCGATTCACACGGCCACATCGTCTACCTCTGGGAGCGCGAGTGCTCGATCCAGCGCCGCCACCAGAAGGTGATCGAGGAGGCGCCGTCGCCGTTCATCAGCGAGGCCACGCGCCGCGCGATGGGCGAGCAGGCGGTTCAACTGGCACGCGCCGTCAAGTACCAATCGGCCGGCACGGTCGAGTTCGTCGTCGGCAAGGACCAGAGCTTCTACTTTCTAGAAATGAACACCCGGCTGCAGGTCGAGCACCCGGTGACCGAAGGCATCACCGGGCTCGATCTGGTCGAGCAGATGATTCGTGTCGCAGCCGGCGAGCGGATCTTCTTCACCCAGGAAGACATCAAGCGCGACGGCTGGGCGATGGAATGCCGCATCAACGCCGAAGACCCGTTCCGCGGCTTTTTGCCGTCGACCGGCCGGCTGGTGAAATTCGCGCCGCCGGTCGAGACCTGGACGGCGAGCGGCGAGGTGCCTGAAGACGGCGGCGTGCGCGTCGACACCGGCGTGATCGATGGCGGCGAAATCCCGATGTACTACGACTCGATGATCGCCAAGCTGGTGGTCAAGGGCCGCGACCGGGTGGACGCGATCGCGAAGATGCGCGAGGCACTGAACGCCTTTGCGATCCGCGGCATCAGCTCGAACATCCCGTTCCAGGCCGCGCTGCTGGCGCACCCGAAGTTCGTCGCGGGCGACTTCAATACCGGTTTCATCGCCGAGCAGTACCCGAACGGGTTCTCGGCGGCGGCCGCTCTTGCAACAGATCCCGCGCAGACGGACCCGATGCTGCTGCGCGCACTGGCCGCCGTTGCCCACCGCCTCCACCTCGACCGCTCGGCGCGCATCACTGGGCAACTGCCGGGGCACGAATTCGTCATCAAGCCCGACTCGGTCGTGATCACCGACGATGGCCAGGGCCAGTCCGAGTACCTGCCGGTGACGGTCGTGCCCGACAACGGCGGTTTCAAGGTGGAGCTGGGTGGTGTGCGTTATCACATCGAGTTCGACACGCCGTTGCGCGAGGTGGTGATCCATGGCCGCATCGATGGCGCACCGTTCTGTGCGCAGATCGAGCGCCTCGGCCTGGCATACCGCGTGATTCACAACGGCACCCAGGTCGATGCCAAGGTGGTGTCGCCGTTGGCCGCGCAGATGCACACCTTGATGCCATTCAAGGCGCCGCCCGATCTGTCGCGCTTCTTGTTGTCGCCGATGCCGGGGCTGCTGGTTGATGTGACCGTGAAGCCAGGGCAAAAGGTGCTGGCGGGTGAGAAGCTGGCGGTGATCGAGGCGATGAAGATGGAGAACATCCTGCTGGCCACGCAGGACGCGGTGGTGGCCGAGGTCAAGGCCGCCAAGGGCGAGAGCCTGGCGGTCGATCAGATCATCATCCGCTTTGAATAGGGCCTCCCAGTCGCTGCGCTCCTGCCCCCGAGGGGCGCCGCCTGGCGGCCCGGCAAAGCCGGTTCCGCGGGCGTGGCTTGATGTAGCGCTTCGCTGCGCTTGCGCACAGAGGAATTGATGAGTACACGTCCATTTAAGGTGTTGGGTATCCAGCAAGTGGCCATCGGTGGGCCGAGCAAGGACCGGCTGCGCACGCTGTGGGTCGATAAGCTGGGCCTCGAAGTCACCGGCAACTTCGTCAGCGAGCGCGAGAACGTCGATGAGGACATCTGCGCGATGGGCTCCGGTGCGAACCGGGTCGAGGTCGATCTGATGCAGCCGATCGACCCCGACAAGAAGCCCGCCGTGCACACCACGCCGCTGAACCACATCGGTCTGTGGATCGATGACCTGCCCGCGGCGGTGAGCTGGCTCAGCGCGAACGGCGTGCGTTTCGCACCAGGTGGCATCCGCAAGGGCGCGGCGGGCCACGACATCACCTTCATCCACCCGAAGCACAACGATGAATTCCCAGTGGCAGGCGAGGGCGTGCTGATCGAGCTGGTGCAGGCGCCGCCAGAGATCATCGCGGCCCTCGGAGGCGCCGAGCCGCACGGCGGCTGACGCCCCAGGCGGCCCGCTATCCTTGTCGCCATGTACGCGGATTACTTCGGCCTGAAGCAGGCTCCGTTCTCGATCGCCCCGGATCCGCATTACCTCTTCATGAGCGAGCGCCACCGCGAGGCGCTGGCGCACCTGCTGTACGGGCTCGGCGGCGGTGGGGGGTTCGTGCTGCTGACCGGCGAGATCGGCGCCGGCAAGACCACGGTGTGCCGCTGCTTCCTAGAGCAGATTCCGAAGCGCTGCAACGTCGCCTACATCTTCAACCCGAAGCTCACCGTCATCGAGCTGGTGAAGTCGGTGTGCGACGAGTTCCGCATCCCGTATCCGCAGCGTGAGCCCGGCACGGCCACCGTCACCGACTACCTCGATCCGCTGAATGCGTTCCTGCTCAGCACCCATGCGATCGGGCAGAACAACGTGCTGATCATCGACGAGGCGCAGAACCTCTCGGCCGATGTGCTGGAACAGCTGCGGCTGATGACCAACCTGGAAACCAGCGAGCGCAAGCTGCTGCAGATCGTGCTGATCGGCCAGCCCGAGCTGCGCGAGATGCTGGCGCAGCCGGGTCTGCAGCAGCTTGCGCAGCGCGTCATTGCGCGTTTCCACCTCGACGCGCTGAGCGAAGCCGAAACAGCGCAGTACATCCGCCACCGGCTCGCAGTGGCCGGCCTGAGCGGGCCGATCCCGTTCGCGGCCGACACCTTGCGGCGCATCCACCGTATCTGCCGCGGTGTGCCGCGGCGCATCAACCTGTTGTGCGACCGGGCGCTGCTGGGCGCCTATGCCAGTGACAAGCCGGTCGTCGATCGTCATGTCATCGACAAGGCTGCGGGCGAGGTGTTCGACGATACCGAAAGCGTGGTGGCATCACGCAGCACGCTGCACCGCAGTGCCCCGTGGCTCACCCTGGTCGCCGGCCTGGCGCTCGGCGCCGCGGCCTATGGCACAGCGGGTTGGTGGGCCGAGCGCTCCATCCAGCGGGCCGCGTCACCGACACCGGCTGCGATTGCCCCCCCGGTTGGCTCGACGTCCGCTCGAGCCGCCTCTGCCGCGGTGTTGGCATCTGCGTCTGCATCCGTGGCAGCGGCCGCATCCGCAGCGACGGTGGCTGCCTCGGCCATCGCCTTCGACCCCACTGCCGCCTTCGAGCAGCTGCCTCGCCGCAACAACGAGGCCTGGAAGGCGCTGGCCGAACGCTGGAAGACCACGCTCGGCGACGGTGACCCGTGTGTGGCCGCGCAGACACAGCAGCTGCCCTGCGTCCGAATGACGACGACGCTCGCAGTGATCCGCCAGCTCGATCGCCCTGGCATCGTCACGCTGCGGGACGCGAACGGCAAACCGGCTTACGCACTGCTCACCGCACTCGGCGCCGACAGCGCCACCTTGCATGTCGGTGCACAGCCGATGAGCAGCTCGCTTGGCGCGCTGGCGGCGGTGTGGGCCGGCGAGTTCGCGACGCTGTGGCGCGCACCTGCGGCCTACCGCAATCCGCTTGTCGATGGCAGCAGTGGGGCGGCCGTCGATGTGCTCGCCGCGCAGCTCGCCGCCTGGTTCGGCGAGCCGGTACCTGCCGTCGGGCGTGTCTACGACGGTGCGTTGAAGGCGCGCGTGTCGGCGTTCCAGCGCGCGCAGGGTCTGAAGCCCGACGGCATTGCCGGGCCCACCACCTTCATGCAATTGAACCGGGTGGCCGGCGTCGACGAGCCGCGCTTGTCGAGCTTGAACCCGGTGCGCTGAGCCTGCCCATGTCGTACATCCTCGATGCGCTGAAGCGCGCGGAATCCGAACGCAGCCGCGGCGCGATTCCGAACATCCATGCGCAGCCGGGGCAGGCGAGCGACGGCGGCGCCCGCGGACTACTTGCCGGGCAACCCGCTGTGCTGGCGGTCGTTGTGGGTGTGCTGCTGGCTGCGGCTGCGGCGTGGTGGATGTCGGCAGACACTGCAACGCCGCCGGCCGTCGTTGTCGATGCGGTGCCGTCGACCTCACCTGCCGTTCCGCCTGCCACGGTGCCAGCCACCGTCGCATCGATGCCGATGCCTGCGCTGGCCGCACGGCTGCCGGCCGCGCCGGTGGGGCCTGTGCCTACCGCGCCGGCGAAGCCGATCGTCTTGCCCTGGCTGGCGCAGAAAGTCGTGCCATTGCCGGCTTCACCCTCGACACGCCTGCCCACGGCAGCCGCTGCATCGTCTGCGAACGAGCGCGTCTACACACTGAAGGAATTGCCCGACAACATCCGCAGCAGTCTGCCGGTGTTGACGGTGGGTGGCGCGACCTATTCGGACAACGCGGCCAGCCGGATGTTGATCGTCAACGGCAACCTGTTCCATGAAGGCGACAAGCTGACGCCGGATCTGACGCTGCATCAGATCAAGCTGCGGGCTGCGGTGCTGAGCTTTCGCGGCTACCGCTACAGCATCAGCTACTGATGGTGGAGCGATTGCTCAGACCGCGACCGGCGCCTTGATCGCCGGATGCGGCTCGTAGCCGCGCACCTCGAAGTCGTCGAATTCATAGTCGAAGATCGACGCCGGTCGGCGCTTGATGTGCAAGGTCGGTGCGGGTCGCGGTTCGCGCGACAGCTGCAGATCGACCTGTTCGGCGTGGTTGCTGTACAGGTGGCAATCGCCGCCGGTCCAGACGAAATCGCCGACCTGCAGATCGCACTGCTGCGCGACCATGTGCGTGAGCAGCGCATAGCTGGCGATGTTGAACGGCACGCCCAGGAAGATGTCGGCGCTGCGCTGGTAGAGCTGGCAACTGAGCTTGCCCGGCTCGCCGGCCACCGATGAGGGCGCCACGTAGAACTGGAACAGCGCGTGGCAGGGCATCAATGCCATCTTGCCGAGTTCAGCGACGTTCCAGGCGCTGACGATGATGCGACGCGAATCGGGGTTGGTCTTCAGCGTCTTGATCACCTCGGCGATCTGGTCGATGTGCCCGCCATCCGGCGTCGGCCAACTGCGCCATTGCACGCCGTAGACCGGGCCCAGATCGCCCTCGGGCTTGGCCCATTCGTCCCAGATCGACACACCGCGCTCCTGCAGCCAGCGCGCATTGCCGTCGCCGCGCAGGAACCACAGCAATTCCAGAATCACCGACTTCAGGTGCACCTTCTTCGTCGTGACCAGCGGGAAGCCGGCCGCGAGATCGAAACGCATCTGGTGGCCGAAGATGCTCTTCGTGCCGGTGCCGGTGCGGTCGGCCTTGAACACGCCGCGGTCACGCACATGGCGCATCAGGTCTTCGTAGGGGCTGGGCATGGGGGCTTTCCGTTAGTACGACCCGGTTAGTACGACCCGAAGAGGACGTCGAGCGCTTCTTGAACTTCAGCGCGCGACTCACGCAAGCTGCCCACCGTCTTGCGCAACTCACTGATCGGTACGGCACCGAGCGCGGCGGTATCGAGCACCACGCTGTCGGTGCCGATCGTCAGCATGGGATTGAGCTGACGTGCGCGCGGGCCAAACGCTGCCTCCCGGCGCAGCGGGATCACCACCCGCGTTTGCAGGGCGTCGATGTAGTCGTTCTGGATATCGACGAAGTAGGGCGTGTGCTTGCGCTCGGCCGCATCGGGGTTGGGGTACACGTCGAACCTTGCCATCGCTGTGTCGCTCGGGATCACCGGCCCTTCATGAAGCTGCGGTACTTCGCCAGCGGCAACCCTTCGCGCTCAACGCGCGCGTTGTAGTGCGCAATGGCCTCGGCGTTCTCGATGTTCCAGCGCTCGAAGTAGCGTTTGCGCACTTCTTCGGCCAGCAGCGCATCGACGGTTTGCGAGAGGTTCATGCCCAGTTCGCGCGCCAGCTCCAGCACCTTGATGTTCAAGCTCAGGTTGGTGGGGCGCTTGGCGGAATCATCGAATCTCAACATGGTGAAGCTCCATTCATCATGCGTATCGTTTGTGCGCATGAATAACGCGCCATTTTATGCGTCGAACTGCAATTTCGCCAGCCGCGCATACAGGCCGCCCGCCGCACTGAGCGTCGTGTGGGTGCCGCTCTCGACGATGCGCCCGCCGTCCATCACGACGATGCGGTCGGCGCGCTGCACGGTGGACAGCCGGTGCGCGATGACCAGCGTGGTGCGGTCTTTCATCGCCGATTCCAGCGCCGCCTGCACCATCCGTTCACTCTCGGCGTCGAGCGCGCTGGTGGCTTCGTCGAGCAGCAGCAGCGGCGGGTTCTTCAGCATGGCTCGGGCGATGCTGATGCGCTGGCGCTGGCCGCCCGACACCCGCACGCCGCGCTCGCCGAGGAAGGTCTGGTAACCGTC
>JANXTP010000196.1 GCA_025352345.1 Burkholderiales bacterium
ATCACGACCGCATCGACCTCGGCCAGCACGACCGGTACTTCGTCGGGTGTCTGCTGCCGGGCTGAGAACCATGTCGGGCCATCCGGCGTCAGTGTGATCTCGCGCACATAGGCGGTGACACGACCACCGCGCTGCCACATCAGGTCACGCGGGTGGCAGGCCAGCAGCGCATGGCCGCGCGCGGCCGCCTCGCGCATCATCACGAAGGTGGTGTCCTTGGCGGTATTGAAGCCTTCGAGGGGGTCGGCGACGAACAGCAGTTTCATGGGCTGTGATTCCTGTGGTTCCTGAGGGTCAGCGGCCACGACTGTTGCACAAGCAGCGCCAGCGTGTCGGCCTTGACCCACCCTGCGTCAGCGCCCTGGGCGAGTCGGAGCGCCGTTCGTCGCAGGCGAATCAGATCTCGACCTTGGAGCCCAGCTCCACCACCCGGTTGGTGGGCAGTCGCAGAAAATCGGCCGCCGCCGCCGCGTTGCGGTGCATGCTGGCAAAGAGCTTTTCGCGCCACATCGCCATGCCGTGGCCCAGCGTGGGGATCACGATGTCGCGCGACAGGAAATAGCTGGTGTCCATCGGGTCCAGCACCACGCCACGCAGCTTCAGCAGCTCCAGCGCTTCGGGCACATCGGGGTCGTTCTTGAAGCCGAAGCTCAGCGTCACCTGCCAGCAATCGCGACCGAGCGCCTCGATCTGGCAGCGCTGGTCGACACTCAGCCAGGGCACTTCGAGGTGGGTGACGGTGACGAACAGATTGGTCTCGTGCAGCACCTTGTTGTGCTTCAGGTTGTGCAGCAGCGCGTTCGGCGTCAGGCCCTGCTCGCTGACCAGGAACACCGCCGTGCCCGGCACGCGGACGGGCGGGCTGACAAACACCGCATCGAGGAAGCTGTTCAGGTCGATGGCGTCGTCGCGCATCCGGTCATGCATCAGCAGGCGGCCCTGCTTCCAGGTCATCATCAGCGTGAACATGACCGCGCCGAGCACGACCGGGAACCAGCCACCGTCGAACAGCTTGACGGCGTTGGCGGCGAAGAACACCGAGTCGACCACGAAGAAGAAGAAGGTGGCGGCAATGCACAGCGACCACGGGTACTTCCAGGCGTAGCGGATGACAAAGAAGGTCATCGTCGTGGTGATCAGCATGTCGATCGTCACCGCGATGCCATAGGCGCCGGCCAGCTTGCTGCTGGAGCCGAAGATGATGACGGCGAGCACGATGCAGGCATACAGGCTCCAGTTGACGAACGGCACGTAGACCTGCCCAGTCTCGTTGACGGAGGTGTGGGCGATGCGCAGACGCGGCAGGTAGCCCAGCTGGATCGCCTGCTTGGTGACCGAGAAGGCGGCGGTGATCAAGGCCTGCGACGCGATCACCGTGGCAAAGGTCGCCAGTCCGATCAGCGGGTACAGCGCCCACTCCGGCGCCATCTCGAAGAAAGGGTTGCGCACGTTCTCCGGATGCGCCAACAGCATCGCACCCTGCCCGAAGTAGTTGATCACCAGTGCGGGCATCACCAGACCGAACCAGGCCATGCGGATCGGCCGCTTGCCGAAATGCCCCATGTCGGCATACAGCGCCTCGGCACCGGTGACACAGAGCACGACCGAGCCGAGCGCGATGAATGCGATCCCCGGTTGCGACACGATGAAGCTCAACGCATGGTGCGGGCTCAGCGCCCACAACACGGCCGGATTGTCGACGATGTGCACCGCCCCCAAGGCCGCCAACACCGCGAACCACAGCACCGTGACCGGCCCGAACAAACGGCCCACGCTCGCCGTACCAAAGCGCTGGAAGATGAACAGCACCGTCAACACAAGCAGCGTGAGCGGAAGGACAAAGCGGTGCAGGGAGGGCGCCGCCACCTCCAGCCCCTCGACCGCCGACAGCACCGAAATCGCTGGCGTGATCACGCCATCCCCGAAAAAGATCGCGGTGCCGAAAATGCCGATCAACAGCAGCCGTCGACGCAACACAGGCCGGTGCTTCACCGCCTGCGAAGCAAGCGCCAACATAGCTATCAATCCGCCTTCGCCGTTGTTGTCGGCACGCAGGATCAGCATCACGTACTTGGTCGACACCACGACGGTCAACGTCCAGAACACCAGCGACAGCACGCCGTAGATGTTGTCTGGTGTCAGCGGCACGTGACCGTGTGCAAACACCTCCTTGAGCGCGTACAGCGGGCTGGTGCCGATGTCGCCGTAGACGACACCGACGGCGCCTAGCGTCAAGGCGGCAAGGCTGGAAGCAGGACGTTGGGGAGTCAAGATGGACCGGATGCAGATCCGGCGGAGGCGTTTGGGAACGACAACGGATTGTGCGCCCCAGGCGGCACCCTCTCGCTGTCGCGATCCCGCGCACGAGGGCCCAATCAGTCAGTATTGTTGCGGTGCAGCAACGCCAATGCCTGGCCTGACGCTGACCTTGCTTCTTACTTACTCGTAGACCTCGGCATCCGGGTCGGTGGCTTCGAGCTCGTAGCTCGCCGCCACCATGGCCAGACGGGCGATCACGCCGTACATGTAGAAGCGGTTCGGCGCGCTGGCACCGGGCTTCATACCCGGCCGAGGCAACTGGTTCGATTCGGCAAAGGCCAGCGGCACAAAACTCGCCCCAGGTGAGTTCAGGTTCTCGTCGATGCCGCGCTCGGCGTTGACGCGATAGAAGCCGCCGACGACATAGCGGTCGATCATGTAGACCACCGGCTCGGCCACCGCATCGTTGACGCGCTCGTAGGTCGGCACGCCTTCCTGCAAGATCACCTCGCTGACCTCCTGGCCGTCCTTGATCACACTCATCTTGTTGCGCGAGCGGCGATTCAGGTCGATCAGATCCTTCGGGTCGCGCACGGTCATGATGCCCATGCCATAGGTGCCCGCATCGGCCTTGACGATGATGAATGGCTTTTCCTGGATGCCGTATTCCTTGTACTTGCGCTTGACCTTGGCCAGCAGCGCCTCGGCGTTGCTCATCAGGCACTCGGCACCGGTGCCGTCGGTGAAATTGACCTCACCACAGCGCGCGAACAGTGGGTTGATCAGCCACGGGTCCATGCCCAACAGCTTAGCGAATTTCTTGGCCACCTCTTCGTAAGCCGCGAAATGGTTCGTCTTGCGGCGGACCGCCCAGCCAGCATGCAGGGGCGGCAGCAGGTACTGCTCGTGCAGGTTTTCCAAGACCTTCGGGATGCCCGCCGACAGGTCGTTGTTGAGCAGGATGGTGCAGGGATCGAAGTCCTTCAGGCCCAGGCGCCCGCGGCTGCGGATCAAGGGCTCCAGCGTCAACGAGGTGCCATCCGGCAGTTCGATCGCAGTCGGGCTGGTGATGGTGTCGTCCAGCGTGCCCAGGCGCACGTTCATGCCGGCCATGTGGAAGATCTGCATCAGCCGCTGCACGTTTGCAAGGTAGAACGTGTTGCGGGTGTGCTTCTCCGGGATCAGCAGCAGGTTCTTCGCCTCGGGGCAGATCTTCTCGATCGCCGCCATCGCTGCCTGCACGGCCAGCGGCAACATCTCTGCGGTGAGATTGTTGAAGCCGCCGGGGAACAGGTTGGTGTCCACCGGCGCCAACTTGAAGCCGGCATTGCGCACATCGACCGAGGTGTAGAACGGGGGCGTGTGCTCCATCCATTCGAGGCGGAACCAACGCTCAATCGCCGGCAACGATTCCAGAATGCGCTGCTCCAGCTCGTTGGTGGGGCCGGTCAATGCGGTGAGGAGATGAGGAACCATGGTGCAGCCCGATTGCGAGTGACGACATGCATAAGCACATCGTGGTGACCGATTCTAGAAGTGCATCTCAGATGTCGGGCGCATCCCACAAAAACAAGAGCCGCCTTGCGGCGGCTCTTAAGCTGTCACGGGGCTCCCGGCCTTGACTCAGGCCTGCCCCGTTTCCAATCGACTTACTGGTGGTAGGCCGTTTCGCCGTGTGCCGAGATGTCGAGGCCTTCACGCTCTTCGTCTTCCGGCACCCGCAGGCCGATCACCAGATCGACGACCTTGTAGGCCACGATGGAGACCACCCCCGACCAGACGATCGTGGTCAGCACGGCCTTGGCCTGGATCCACACTTGAGCGGCAATCGAGTAATCGGCTGGCGTCACCATCGTGACCGTGACCCAGTCGGCCACGTAGCCGGGGCCACCGAGGCTTGGGGCATTGAACACGCCCGTCAGCAACGCACCGACGATGCCGCCCACGCCATGGACTCCAAACACGTCAAGTGAGTCATCGGCACCCAGGATCTTCTTCAGGCCGGTGACACCCCACAGGCAGGCAAAACCAGCCACCGCACCGATCACCAGCGCACCACCGATACCAACGTTACCGCAGGCCGGGGTGATGGCAACCAGACCGGCCACGGCACCCGAAGCGGCACCCAACATCGATGCCTTGCCCTTGATCAGCGCTTCACCGATGCACCAAGCCAGCACCGCAATTGCGGTGGCGCCGAAGGTGTTGATGAAAGCCAGCGCAGCGAAGCCGTTGGCTTCGAGGGCCGAGCCGGCGTTGAAGCCGAACCAGCCGACCCACAGCAGCGCGGCACCGACCATTGTCAGCGTCAGCGAGTGCGGCGTGAACGCCTCCTTGCCGTAACCGACGCGCTTGCCGACCATGTAGGCACCCACCAGACCGGCAACCGCCGCGTTGATGTGCACCACGGTACCGCCTGCGAAGTCGAGCGCACCGGACTGCCAGAGCCAGCCAGCCTTCGCGGTCATCGCATCGGCCACGTCCTTGCTGGCGTAGGCGTCAGGGCCCATCCAGAACCAGACCATGTGAGCGATCGGCGCGTAGCTGAAGGTGAACCAGATGGCCATGAACGCCAGTACAGCTGAGAACTTCATCCGCTCGGCGAACGAGCCGACGATCAGCGTGCAGGTGATGGCTGCAAACGAAGCCTGGAACACCGCAAAGACGATTTCCGGAATGTAGACACCCTTGCTGAAAGTGGCCCCGTTGGCAAAAGTGCCAGCAACGTTGTCCCAGATACCTTTCATCATGAACCTGTCCAGGCCGCCGAAGAAGGCATTGCCTTCAGTGAACGCCAAGCTGTAGCCGTAGATGAACCACAGCACGACGATCATCGAGAAGGTCACCATCACCTGCATCAGCACCGACAGCATGTTCTTACTGCGGACCAAACCGCCGTAGAACAGCGCGAGACCGGGCACCGCCATCATGATGACGAGCAGGGTGGACACCATCATCCAGGCGGTGTCGCCCTTGTTGGGCACCGGTGCGGCGGCAGCTGGCGCCGACGCTGCATCAGCTGCAGACGCGGCTGCGGCAGGAGGCGCAGCCATCGGCGCAGAAGCTGCCTCGGGCGCGGCAGCGGCCGCGGCCGGTACCGCCTCGGGCGCCGAAGCGGCAGCGTCCTCGGCGAACGATGTCGCGGAGTAGCCTAGGACCGCGAGGCCGAGGGCAAGGGAAGCAATGAGTTTTTTCATGGGAAGGGTTCTTTCTCGGTTGGGCTTCAGAGCGCGTCTTTACCCGTCTCGCCGGTGCGGATGCGAACCACCTGCTCCAACGAAGACACAAAAATCTTTCCGTCACCGATCTTTCCGGTGCGTGCTGCGTTCTCGATGGCTTCGATGACCCGATCGACGATGGTGTCGTCCACCGCCGCCTCGATCTTCACTTTAGGAAGGAAATCGACCACGTACTCCGCACCGCGGTACAGCTCGGTGTGGCCCTTTTGACGGCCAAAGCCTTTCACCTCCGTCACCGTGACACCCTGAACGCCGATGGCGCTGAGGGCTTCACGGACTTCATCAAGCTTGAAAGGCTTGACGATGGCAGTCACCATCTTCATGGCGTTCTCCTTTAAAAGTAATTGCGTCAGAAGTTGTGGGCAAGCGAGAAAACGCCTGTAGCCCCACTGATGGATTTTTTACCGCCGGGGACGAAGGAGTTAGGAGTATCGATGCTGGTGTCGATGTAGGTGACTCCTGCGATAAAGCCATTTGCGAACGTGTAAGTCACGCCCAGCTTCCAGTCCGCATAATCATTCGCAAGCTTGCTGGAATTGATCTGCGACAGTTTGGCCGCGCCTGAGAGATTCTGGTAGCCCAAGTGGCCGATCAGACCGAAGCCGCTGCCCAGGTCATAAGAACCGGAGAGGTCCACATAGATGGAGCCACTGGCATTCTTGCCACCGAAGTTCTTTTGCGCGCTAAAGAAATCCCCAATCGGGAAATACACCTTGGCCGTGACCGGACCATAACTGGCCGCCACATAAATCTCTTTCTCATCTATGCCGCAGCCGTCGGAAACACAGCTATTCCGTCCGCTACCTGGGTAGTAGTAATAGAACGCGCCGAGGTCGAGGGTGATATCTCCTACCGGATACTTGAAGCCACCATAGAAGTCCATTTCGATGTTGGCGCCGTTGTAGTAGCGGCTATCGATGTTCGAGTTCCAGTTGCCGAAGTAGAAGCCTGAGCTGTGGGACACATCGAATCCACCGGAGAGCGCTGGCTTCTTGTCCGATTGCGAAATACCGCGGGTGCGATATTCGCTGGACAACGCCATGTTGCCAGTGATCGTCCAGTCAGGCGCTGGCGCAGAGGCAGCTGCCGCAGGTGCAGGTGCCGCATCTTCGGCGTGGGCGAAGGTAGACACCGAAGCGATCAGTGCGGTCGCGAGTGCAATGTGAGTTTTGTTCATGTTCGCTTGTTGAGAGTGGAGGGGAGCTTTGCGGTGTAGCCTTCTGCAGAAACCGTGCCTGCCACCCCACTGGCATGAAATCGCGAGCGCCCCGCCCGTTCAGCGCGAACTGTCGCCCCGTTTACGGGCAACCACGCTCGAAGTAGCACCTATATGGTGCGTTTTGCTGACGCCCACTTCAGGGGGAAGTGCAATGGACGGGTGAAATGCCACGATGGCCGCCATGGCCCTCGCTCTTGTCCACAGCCGCGCCCTTGACGGCCTGAACGCCCCGCCGGTGACGGTCGAGGTTCACCTGGCGAATGGTCTGCCCAGCTTCACGCTGGTGGGTCTCGCTGACACCGAGGTCAAGGAAGCGCGCGAGCGGGTGCGTGCGGCCTTGCAAAACAGCGCATTGGAATTTCCACACAACAAGCGCATCACGGTGAATCTCGCACCCGCCGATCTGCCGAAGGAGTCGGGCCGCTTCGACCTGCCGATCGCCCTCGGCATCCTGGCAGCCAGTGGCCAGATCGACGCGCAACGCCTGGGCCACACCGAATACGCGGGCGAACTGTCGCTGGCCGGTGATTTGCGGCCGGTGCGCGGCGCGATCGCGATGGCCTTGGCACTCCGGCGAGCCGGATCACTGCGGGCACTGGTACTGCCCCAGGCCAGTGCGCTGGAGGCCTCGTTGGTATCAGGCTTGTGCGTGCACAGCGCCGGGCACCTGCTCGACGTGGTGCGCTCGCTGCTGCCGCGCGAGGCCGAAGGCGCCGCCGAGCTGCCATTGGCGGCCCCGCCTGACGTCGCCTCGGCGCCGGCGCCATCCGGCACCATCGATCTTCGCGATGTGAAAGGGCAATCGGCGGCCAAACGCGCGCTCGAGGTGGCGGCAGCCGGCGGCCACAGCGTGCTGATGAGCGGGCCGCCCGGCACGGGCAAGTCGATGTTGGCCCAGTGCTTCCCCAGCCTGCTGCCCGGCCTGTCCGAGGCTCAGGCGCTGGAATCCGCCGCAGTCATCAGCCTGAATGGCCGCCCTTTCGATGCCGCGCAGTGGGCCCAGCGGCCGTACCGCAGCCCGCACCACACGGCCTCATCGGTGGCCCTGGTCGGGGGCGGCTCGCCGCCGCGCCCCGGTGAAATTTCGCTCGCGCACGAAGGCGTGCTGTTCCTCGACGAATTGCCTGAATTCCCGCGGATGGCACTGGAAGCACTGCGCGAGCCGCTGGAAACCGGCCGCATCGTCATTTCCCGTGCGGCGCGCCAGGCTGAATTTCCAGCGCGCTTCCAGTTGCTGGCCGCGATGAACCCGTGCCCTTGCGGTCATCACGGCAGCACCGTGAAGCCCTGCTGCTGCTCGCCTGACATCGTGGGGCGCTACCAGGCGCGCATCAGTGGCCCCCTGCTCGACCGCATCGACTTGCAGGTCGAGGTGCCGGCGATGTCAGCCGACGCCTTGATGCGGGCGCCCGACGGCGAGCCGTCGGCCACAGTGGCCACGCGGGTAGCGATCGCACAACGCCTGCAGCGCGACCGCCAAGGCTGTCTGAATGCAGCGCTGTCGGGCGACGCGCTGGAAAACCACTGCGCGCTGGACGAGGCCGCTGCGCGATTTCTGGCCACCGCCGCGTCGCGCCTCGCGTGGTCCGCACGCAGCCACCACCGTGTGCTGCGCATGGCCCGCACGATCGCAGACCTGGCGGCCAGCACGTCCATCCAGGGCGCGCACCTGGCCGAGGCGATTCAGTACCGGCGGGTGCTGGCAGTGCGCTGAGCGCCCAGCGGCTCCTGCCGAGCCCCGCAACTTCAGCGCGCTACAACAAGGCCGCCAGCGAGCGGCGCACCTGCGCTGCGTCCTGCCCGGTGCGGCGGGCCCAGTCGTCGGTCTGGTCTTCGCCGATCTTGCCGACGTTGAAGTACGCGGCTTCGGGGTGGGCGATGTAGAAGCCGCTGACGCTCGCCGCCGGGGTCATCGCCCAGCTCTCGGTCAGCGCCATGCCGATGTCGGCGCACTGCAGGGTCTCGAACATCGCAGCCTTCACCGTGTGGTCCGGACAGGCCGGGTAGCCGGGCGCAGGGCGGATGCCACGGTACTTCTCGGCGATCAGGTCGGTGGCGCTCAGACCGTCGTCGGTCGCGTAACCCCAGAACTCGGTGCGCACGCGCTGGTGCATCCGTTCGGCGAACGCCTCGGCCAACCGGTCGGCCAACGCCTTCAGCATGATGGCGCTGTAGTCGTCGTGGTCGTCCAGGAACTGCTTTTCCCTCTTCTCGGTGCCGAGGCCCGAGGTGACTGCGAACAGGCCGATGTGATCCGCCACGCCCGAGCCTTTCGGCGCGATGTAGTCGGCCAGGCAGCGGTTGGGGCGATTGAGCTTTTGTCCGTCCGGTCCGTCGACCACCGGTCGTACCGTCTGCATCCGCAGACCGCGCCAGGTCATC
>JANXTP010000229.1 GCA_025352345.1 Burkholderiales bacterium
CACTTGTCGCCCATGATCATGAAGGTCGCGGTGCCTTTGCCGAAACACTCACCGATGTTCGGACACGAGGCTTCCTCGCAGACGGTGTGCAGCTGGTGCTCGCGCAGGATCTGCTTGATCTCGTAGAAACGACTGCTCGAAGAGCCCGCCTTGACGCGGATCCAGTCCGGCTTCTTCAGCGTCTCGGCCGGCACGATCTTGATCGGGATGCGCGAGGTCTTCGCCTGCGATTTCTGCTTCGCGCTGGCGTCGTAGCCGAGGGCGTTCGGGGTGGCGTCAGCGGCGACGGGGGTCAGGGAATCGGAGGGCATCTCGGTCTTTCGGGGGACGGCGGCGGCGGTCACGCGCGGTCGTCAGGGCGCCAAGTGGGCGGCGAGCCGGGCGCCGAGCTGCTGCGCCACCGACGCCACGTCGACATGGGCACTCAGTGTAGCCAGATCGACCGTCGCCAAGCCGGCGTAGCCGCAGGGGTCGATGCGCTGGAAGGGCTCCAGATCCATCGCCACGTTCAGCGCCACGCCGTGATAGGTGAAATGGCGGCTGACCTTGACGCCGAGCGCCGCGATCTTGCCCAGGCCCTGAAACGCATCGGGCGCAGCCACGCCCAAGCGTTCACTTGGCGGCAGCCGTTTCAGCAGCGCGTGGCCGAAGGGATCGTCCAGCCGCACATAGATGCCCGGCGCGCCCTGCACACGGTGGCCGGTGACGCCGAATGCCTCCAGCGTCTGCAGCACGCAGTGTTCAAGGCGGTAGACGTATTCCTTGACGCAGATGCCCAGCCGCTTCAGGTCGATCAGCGGGTAGGCCACCACCTGGCCAGGGCCGTGGTAGGTGATCTGGCCACCTCGGTTGGTCTGGATCACCGGGATGCCACCGGGATCGCGCAGGTGCTCGGGTCGGCCGGCCAGCCCCTGGGTGTAGACCGGCGGGTGCTCACACAGCCAGATCTCATCGGGCGTCGGCGCGTCCGCCGCGATGCGTGCTTCGGTGTGGGCGCGCATCGCCGCGATCGCCTCGGCCGCATCGATGCGGCCCCGGTGAACCAGTATCGGCAGGGTCATGGGCTGGCGTGTCGGCCTACAACACCACCTTGACCAGCGGGTGCGAGCTCAGCGCGCGGTACAGATCGTCGAGCTGCTCGCGGCTGGTGGCGGTGACCGTCACGGTGAGGGCCAGGTACTTGTTGCCCGAACTCAGGCGCGTCTCGACGCGGCTGTCATCGAGCAGCGGGTCGAAGCGCCGCGCGACCTCGAGCACCGCGTCGGCGTAGCCATCGACGTTGGCGCCCATCACCTTGATCGGGAACAACGACGGGTACTCGATCAGCGACTGATCGGACGGGGTGCTGGGCATCGGCAACGTGCTCACGATCGTTGCGCCGCTTTGGCGCGCTGGTAAGCGGCATACAGCTTGGCGTAGACCGGGCCCGGCTTGCCGCGCAAGGCGCCATGGCCGACGGATTCCCCGTCGAGGGTGGTCACCGGCAGCACCTCCTTGGTGGCCGAGCTCAAGATCAACTCATCGGCGGCGATCACCTCGCCTTCGGGGATGGGCCGCAGGTTGAAGGCGATGCCCTCCTCCTCGCACAGCTCGCGGATCAGCTCGAAGCGGATGCCTTCGAGCACATGTTCACTCTTCGGCGGGCCGAGCAACGCGCCTTCATGCACCACCCACACATTGCAGGCCGCGGCTTCGGTCAGGAAGCCATCGCGGAACAGGATGGTCTCCGCAGCACCGTGGTCGGCCGACATCTGCCGCGCCAGCACATTACCCAGCAAGGAGATGCTCTTGATGTCGCCGCGCTCCCAGCGGAAGTCACGCGCCGTGGTGCAGGCCACGCCGCGATGGCGCTGCTCGGCGCTGGGCGGCTTCATCGCGCTGGTCATCATGAACACCGTGGGCTCGATGTCGGTCGGCATCACATGGTCGCGCAACGCCACGCCACGGGTCACCTGCAGGTACAGCAGTTGGTCCTCGGCCGGGTGCGCATCGATCAGCGTGCGGCAGCGGGCCAGCCAGTCGGCGGCGCTGTGCGGGTTGGCGATGCGCACCTTGGCCAGGCTGCGGTCGAGGCGCGCCATGTGCTCATCGAAGCGGAACACACTGCGGGCATACACCGGCACCACTTCATAGATGCCGTCGCCGAACAGGAAACCGCGGTCCAGCACCGACACCTTCGCCAAGTTCAGCGACGTGTAGTCGCCGTTCAGGTAGCACAGCGTGTCGGGAAGGGTTTGCATGGCAGGTTCTCCGTTACCGTTGTGCGCGCTCATCGAACACGCGTCAACAGGTTACTTGATCCACAGCCGCAGGGCATCCCAGGCGCGGCTGAACACGCCAGCGATCTCGACCGGCTCCATCACCACCAGCGGCACGTCGACGACGGGCGTGCCGGCGGCCGTTTTGACCTTGATCGTGCCCACGCGCTGCCCCTTGGCGAGCGGCGCGATCAGCGGATCGGTGCGCTCGACCTGGGTCTGCAGCTTGCCGCCCTCTCCCTTGGGCATGGTGACGAACACACCGCCCTGGGCGCCGAGCGCCGCCTGCGCCGCCTTGCCCTTCCACACGGGGACCGTGGTCACCGGCTTGCCCGACTCGAACAGCCGCACCGTGTCGAACGCGGCGTAGCCCCAGTTCAACAGCTTCTGGCTTTCGTTGGCGCGGGCCTCCATCGAGGTCGTGTTCAGCACGACGCTGAGCAGGCGACGCGGGCCGCCACCCGTTCCACCCGCACCGAGATTCGGAAACTCGCGCTGTGCGCTGGCGATCAGGCAGTAGCCGGCCGCTTCGGTGTAACCGGTCTTCATGCCATCGACGCTCGGGTCGCGGCGCAGCAGCAGGTTGCGGTTGGGCTGGCTGATGTTGTTGTACCTGTAGTCCTTGACCGAGTAGTACCCGTACTCCTTCGGGTAGTCACGGATGATGTGGCTGGCGATCACCGCGAGGTCGCGCGCGGTGCTCTTGTGGCCGGGCTCGGTCAGGCCGGTGACGTTCTTGAAGCTGGTGTTCTTCAGGCCCCAGGCCTGGGCCTGACGGTTCATCATCACGACAAACTGGTCGAGCGTGCCGCCCACCGCCTCGGCCAGCGCCACCGACGCATCGTTGCCGGACTGGACGATCACGCCGTGCAGCAGCTGATCGACGGTTGGCGTCATCGTCGTGTCGATGAACATCAGCGAGCCGCCGCCCTTGCGCTCGTCCCAGGCGCGGCGCGAGACCGCAATCGGCTGATCCAGCGCCAGCTTCTTGTCATGCAGCGCCGTGAAGACGATGTAGGCGGTCATCAGCTTGGTCAACGACGCCGGATCGGCGGACGCATCGGCATCGCGCTCGGCCAGCGTCTGGTTGCTGGTCAGGTCGAGCAGCAGGTAGCTGCGCGCAGCGACTTCCGGCGGCAACGGGGCCTGGGCCTGAGCGCTGGCAAAGATACCGGCGAACCACAACAGGCCGATGGAGAACGAACGCGACAGGACAGAACGCAAGACAGGCATCGGAGATCAGTCAGGAAGAAGGGGGAGGAAGGGGAATGCCGGCCGAGGGCTGCAACTGCTGCGTCACGACACGTTTGAGCCAGCCGAGTTGACCGTGGAAGAAATGCCCGACCCCGGGCAGCACGATGACCGACAGCGACTGCGGCCGCGCCCAGGCCAGCGTGGCCGAGAGCGGTACCACCTCGTCGCTTTCACCGTGGATGACCACGGTGTCCTCGGGCACCAGGGGCAGTTGCTGCTTCTCGGTCGAGGGGCCGACGAGCAACAAGCGCTGCGCCCGCTGCGCCTCGGGCAGGCGCGAGGCCGCCTCCGCCGCCACAAAGCCGCCAAATGAAAAACCGGCCATCAACAAAGGCTGCGACACCGTGCGGTGCTGGGCCACCACCGCCAGCGCGTCCTCAACCTCGCCGCGTCCGTCGTCCCAGCTGCCCGCCGATGCGCCGACGCCGCGAAAGTTGAAGCGCACGGTCGTCCAGCCGAGAGCCAGCAAGGCGCGGGCTACGGTCTGCACCACCTTGTTGTCCATGGTGCCGCCGAACTGCGGGTGCGGGTGACACACCACCGCCACCCCGATGGCCGCACCGGCAGGCGCGTCAACGGCGCATTCCAGTGGGCCCGCCGGGCCGTGGCAGGTGGTCATTTGGGTGTGTGAATTCATGATGCGAGGCGCGTTGGCCCCGGCGGGCGGCGGGTCACTTGCCGACCGATGGCGGCAACAGCAGGCGCTCGACGACGCGCCCGTGTTTCAAATGTGAATCGACGATCTCGTCGATGTCGTCGGTGTCGACGTAGGTGTACCAAACCGCCTCCGGATAGACCACCGCCACCGGCCCGCCAGCGCAGCGGTCGAGGCAGCCGGCCTTGTTGACGCGCACCTGGCCCGCACCGGAAAGACCAGCCGCCTTGACCCGCGATTTGCAACGGTCGAAACCGGCCTGCGCGCCCTGTCCGGCGCAGCAGTCCTCGCCGTTGGCGCGCTGGTTGAGGCAAAAGAAGATGTGCCGACCGAAGTAACCCATGCAGGGATTCTACGGAGGCCGCTTCGTCACGCTGGCGTTGCAGACGCAACGACCTGTACCGTCAGGGCTCGTCTCGGGCAGCGATGCGCCCCAGCAAGTACGCCATCGCCGCATACGGCCACAACCAGCCTACCCACTGCGCGGCACCGTGGAAACGGATGAAGCGGCCCTGCTCCCAGGCATGCAGGCTCTGCGCGTAGTAGGCGTCCTCAGGGGCCTGGGCCACCAGCAAGACCAGCGCAGTCAGCGCCATCAAGCCCAGCGCGGCGGCGGCGCGCCGTGGCACCCAGGCCAGCAGCAGCGCCGCCAGCACGCCGACACCGAGACCGCCGACCGCCCTGCCGGTCAACCAGGCCAGCGCATGGTCGGGCCCGAAATTGAGCGCGGTTGACAGCGTGGTGGCGCCCACCCCGGCCAGCGTGACGCCCGCAGCCAGCAAGACGCGGCGCCAACCGGGGCGCGACACCGCATAGCCCAGCAGACAAGGCGCCAGCAGGCCGAGTGCGATGGCGCTCAGTTCGCTGGGCGGCGGCAAGTCGGTGGCGAGGGCCGGTGCGGCGAGCACCGTGAGCCCCCACTGGGCGAGCGGCGTGTCGGCAAGCACCGACGCCAGTGCGATGCGCAGCCGCGACAGCACTTGACCCAGACCCAGCGGCAGCGAGGTCGGAAACATCAGGCCCACAGGCCACAGCAGCAGCAGCGCCAGTGCGCCCGCACTGCGGCCCACAAACCAGCGATCGCGCAGGCGCTGCCAGCGCGCCAGCAGGCCGAGCGCGTTCAGTGCGCCGCCAACGGCAGCGCCCCCCGCCGCACCGATCGTGTTGAGCGTCCAGTCGACATTCGACGGGATGCGCGACGGCAGCCCGTTTTGCGCCAGCTCCATCGAAAGCGACAGCGCCGAAGCCATCCACACCGCATGGCAGGCACCGATTCCCGCCGACCTGCCGTGGCGCACCTGAGCGGCAAAGATCAGCAAGCCCAGCGGCATGTAGCCCAGCAGGTTCGAGACCAGATCGAATGCCGTCCAGTAGCGCGGCCAGGGCAGCAGCAAGAAGGCGAGTGGCGAGGCGCTCGGCCAGCGCCAGTCGGTCAGCGGATACAGGCTGGCGTAGACGATCAGTCCGGCGTACAGCCAGGCGAGCAGCGACGCAGAACTGCGGTGAGGCGCCATCGTGCTGCCCTTGTTCAGCGTTGGGGGCTCAGCCTGCCATCAAAACGGCTTGACCACCACCAGCACGACGATGGCGATCAGCAACAGCACCGAGACCTCGTTGAAGACGCGAAACCAACGGTCGCTGCGCCGGTTGGTGAACTGCTCGAACTGACGCAGCAGCGAGCGGCACATGTGGTGATAGCCCACCGCCAGCACCACCAGCACGATCTTGACGTGCAGCCAGCCGCCCGTGTGCAGGCCCCAGTAACCCAGCCACAGCCACAGGCCGAGCCCGATCGCCGGCACCATCAGCAAGCTGCTGAAGCGGTAAAGCTTGCGCGCCATCAGCAGCAGGCGCTCGCGCTCGGCATGGCTGTCGGCGGGCACCATGGCCAGGTTGACGAAGATGCGCGGCAGGTAAAAGAGCCCGGCGAACCAGCTGGTGACGAAGACGACGTGAAACGCTTTGATCCAGAGCATCGGCGGATTATCGCCATGCGCTCAAGCGCCACCGCCGCACTGCCGCACGCTGCGTCTATGATCCGCGGACTCCGGCTTCCACCCCTCACGGCGACGCGGCATGCACACACCTCCTGCCTACCCCAGCAGCCGCCCGAGGCGCCTGCGCAAAGACGAATTCAGCCGCGCCATGGTGCGCGAACACCGGCTGCATGCCAGCGACCTGATCCTGCCGGCGTTCGTCACCGCAGGGCACAACCAGGTGCAGGACGTGGCCTCGATGCCCGGCGTGCAACGGGTGACGCTGGACAAGCTGCTGCCGGTCGCCGAGAGCTGCCTGAACCTGGGCATCCCGGTGCTGGCGTTGTTCCCGGTGATCGACACGGCGCTGAAGACTGAAGACGGTGCCGAAGCGCTGAACCCCGAAGGCCTGGTGCCCACCGTGGTGCGCGAGTTGAAGCGTCGCTTTCCTGAACTCGGCGTGCTCACCGATGTGGCGCTCGACCCCTACACCAGCCACGGCCAGGACGGCCTGCTCGACGCCACCGGCTACATCGTCAACGACGCCACGGTGGAGGTGCTGCGCCGCCAGGCGCTGGTGCACGCCCAGGCGGGTGTGGACATCGTGGCCCCCAGCGACATGATGGACGGCAGGATCGGTGCGATCCGCCATGCGCTGGAAGCGCAAGGGCACGTCCACACCAAGATCATGGCCTACAGCGCCAAGTACGCCAGCGCCTTTTACGGCCCGTTCCGCGACGCCGTGGGCTCGGCTGGCAACCTGGGCAAGAGCAACAAGAAGGTCTACCAGATGGACCCCGGCAACAGCGACGAGGCGCTGCGCGAAGTGGCGCTCGACATCGCCGAAGGCGCCGACATGGTGATGGTCAAACCCGGCATGCCCTACCTCGACATCGTGCGCCGAGTGAAAGACGAATTTCGCGTGCCGACCTTCGTCTACCAAGTCAGCGGCGAGTACGCGATGTTGAAAGCCGCTGCGGCCAACGGCTGGCTCGACCACGACGCGGTGATGATGGAAAGCCTGCTCGCCTTCAAGCGCGCCGGCGCCGACGGCGTGCTGACCTACTTCGCGCTCGACGCGGCACGGCTGATGAAGGCCGACTGACCCTGGCGCTGGAGAGGCGATGCGTGTCTTCCACGTCAGCGGCGAACAGTTCAGCGAACTCGACGATCTGCCCGAGTCGCTGCCGGCGACTGGCTACCTGTGGATCGGCAGCGCGCGCCGTGAATTCGAGGTGCAGGCCGCGGCGCTGCAAACCGCACTGCAGCGCTGGACCGGTGGGCAGCTGGTCGACCTGCACATCGCCGACCTGCTGAACAACCAGCTGCCCTCGCACTTCGACTACACCTCGTGGTACGACATGCTGGTGTTCCGGCGCCTCGCGGCCGGTGAAGGCAGCGCGCCGATGTTCCTCGACGAC
>JANXTP010000109.1 GCA_025352345.1 Burkholderiales bacterium
CCAGCCCGGCTCGGCCATGAAGCCCTTCATCTATTCGGCGGCACTGGAAAAAGGCTTTTCGCCGGGCACCCAGATCAACGACGCGCCGCTCACGCTGAGTGGCGCCGAGACTGGCGGCCAGCCCTGGTCGCCGCAGAACGACGACGATGTGTACGAGGGCAGCATCACGTTGCGCCATGCCCTGGCCATGTCCAAGAACGTGGCCGCTGTGCGCCTGCTGCGCGCCATCACGCCGCAGTACGCGCACGACTTCCTGCCGCGCTTTGGCCTGGACCCGGCCAAGCAGCCGGTCAACTACACCCTGGCCCTGGGCACGGGCGCGGTCACGCCACTGCAAATGGCGGGTGCCTACTCGGTGTTTGCCAACGGCGGCTACCAGATCAATCCCTACCTGATCCAGAAGGTGGTGGACACACGCGGCGCGGTGCTGTTCGAAGCCAAGCCGGTGGCCGTGGCGCAAGAAGCAGACCGGGTGCTGGACGCACGCAACGCCTTTGTCACCACCAGCATGCTGCACGAAGTCACCGTCAGCGGCACGGCGGCTGCCGCGCAAAAACTGGGTCGCCCGGACCTGGCCGGCAAGACCGGCACCAGCAGTGATGCGGTGGACGGCTGGTTTGCCGGCTACAGCGGACCGACCACGGCCGTGGCCTGGATGGGCTATGACGAGCCGCAATCCTTGGGCGGGCGTGAGTTTGGCGCCACACTGGCCTTGCCGATCTGGACCGACTTCATGCGCGTGGCCCTGAACGGCAAACCGGTCTACCAGATGCCGCAGCCGGCCGGCGTGTCGCAGGTGGCGGGTGACTGGGTTTATGACGAGTTCCAGGGCAATGCCGCGCCGCCGGCCGTCGATCTGGACTTGCTGCAACGCCTGAAAGAGATGTTTGGCACCAAGCCCTGAGGGGCTGGCGTTGTAGAGGCGAGTGCTTCAGAGCACCTTTGCCAAGTGCCTGCGCAGTTGCGCTATGTCATGGGCGATGGCCGCCGCGGGTGTACTCCATGTGGGTGACAGCAGGTACTGGCGCCCTTGCGGTAGTCCGGCCCCGCTGTATGGGCCTCTCAAATTCCACCCTTCGACATGCTGCATCTGGGTTCAACAAACCCAATGTTCTATTGGCAGTGTGGCTCTTGGCTGGGGCAAACAAATCGCTGGTACCGACCCCTATGCACAGGTCTCAACTATGCACAGGTTTACCAACACTGCCCACGTCTGCCCTTATGGTGATGAGCCAATAGGGCCGACGAAGACTGCACATAGTTACAGCGTTTGCAAGAATCGCAGAAGTGAGTCTGGCGCCTTGTAGCGGCCCATCTTTGTATCGGGCTCCTCCAGCCGAGCGAGCGCTTTCTCCTTCATCGCCAGGTCGGCCTCGACATACCTGTGCGTCGTTGTCGTGCTCTCGTGTCCGAGCCACAGGGCGATTACGTTAAACGGCACGCCTGACTGCAGCAGGTGCATGGCGCTGGTGTGCCTGAGCGTGTGAGGCGAGACGCGCTTTTTGGCGAGGCTAGGTTGCTCCACTTGGGCACGTGTTACCGCAAGGTTAAGGCGCTGCGTGACGTTCGATCTCGACATCGCTTGGCCGTCGCGGTTCGGCAACAAAGCGGCCTCGCCACGCAACACCGGATTCAGCCGTAACCAGGCGCGTATCTCTACCACCGTGGACTTCCACAGGGGAATCGATCGCAACTTGCGTCCCTTGCCATGCAGATGCACGCAGGCACCACCGTCCAGAATGACATCGACGACGCGCACGCCGATCATCTCGGAGACTCGCGCGCCGGTGTTGTAGAGCATGGCCAGCAGCAGGTGGTCTCGCTGCGAGGACCAGTTCTCGCCCGGTTGGCCCAGTACCGCCAGCATCTCTGGCCGTGTCATGAAGCCCAGCATCGGCCGCTCGAAGCGCTTCATCGGAACCGCCAACGCCCGCTCGATGTCGTGCAGTGCAGTGACATCACGGTGAGCGGCGAACTTCAAGAACGCGCGCAGCGCCGTGAGCCTCAGGTTGCGACTGCGAACCGTGTTCTTGCGTCCCTGCTCCAGATGGTCGAGGAATGCGAGGATCAGTTCGGGTCGTATGTCGGCGAGCTGCATCGCCGTCGGCGCCTTGCCCAGTTTGTTGCTGGCGAAGCCCAGGAACAATGACAGAGCATCTCGGTAGCAAGCCACCGTGCGCGGACTGACAGCCCGCTGCGCAACTAGGTACTCGGTAAAGAACTGCTGGACCAGCGCTGGGAATGACGGCGGCGGGGTGAGTGGCTTATTCATCGCCTGCCTCCGCTTGTGACATGTACGCTTCGAATCGCCCTGCGGCCAGCGCCATCAGTTCAGGCACCGCCGAGAGGTACCAGTAAGTGTTTGTCACCATCGCATGACCGATGTAGGTCGCCAACGACAGCATGGCTTGATCGATGTCCACGCCCTGGGCGTGCCACTGCAGTATGCGTCGAACGACGAAGGTATGCCTCAGGTCATGGATGCGTGCTGCATGGTGCGATCCGCGATTGGGCCATCCCAGTTGCCGGCGCAGGTCCCCGAAGATACGATGAACCTGGCGGTCACCCAGTGGCAGGCCGTGCAGTCGCCCCCGACTACCGACGAAGAACGCGGTATCGTCCCCGTAGGACTCGCCCGCCAAGTCGCGCCGCAATCGATATTGACGCAGTGCCTCGAGGGTGCTGGGGTGCACAGGTACCTGGCGCGACTTGCCGAACTTGGTCAGGCGGATGGTCAGCATGCCGGTCTTGAGATCGACGTCGGCGTTCGTCAGCGACAGCGCTTCACCGATCCGCATGCCAGTCGAGGCGATCAGACCGAACAGCGTCTCGAAGACGACACCGCGAAGGCTGGTTGCAGGGCCGAGCCGTCTAGCACTGGCCAGCAGGTCAATGATCTCTTGGTCGCTGTAAATATGGGGTGCCTTGCGCTCTGGCATGCGTCCGAAGATCGTGTCATCAGGGACTTCGGTGAGGGGCTCAAACTGCTGCAGCCAGCGCACGAACGTGCGCAGTTTCTTCAGGCGTCGCGCCCATGTCACCGGGTCAGTGCTGCTATGGCTGTCGCGTCGCGCCCAGTCCGTCATCACATCGACCGTTAACGGTCCGCAATGTCCTATCTCATGGAGATGGCGAGCAAAGCTGCGCAAGGTGCAAGCCTCACTGCGTGCTGAGAATCCGAGAGCATGGCGCTCAACTAAGAAGCGCTCGACACGCGACTTGAAGGGCATGGTGGCGGCGCTCATGATGTGCTCCCCGGCCATGGCAACGCCACCTCTGCAAGACCGCGGCTGTCCAACTTCGCATAGATCATCGTGGTGTTCAGCGAGCGGTGGCGCAGCACGTCGGCCACCTCCTTCAACGACGACCCACTGGCGAGCAGGCGGTTGGCCATCGTATGGCGCAGGAGGTGCGAACGCGTGTACGGCAACCCGGCGCGTGCGTAGGCCTGGCGGATGGTGATGCGTACAAGGTCCGCACCGATAGGGGCGTCGCGCGGGGCCACGTTGCGCACAAAGATGGCTCGGTTGGATGTCTTGGGGCGTTCTAGTTCCAAGTACCGTGCGATGGCCTCGCCGGTGGCCACTGGCAGCGGCAGGATGTCGACGCGGCGGCCCTTGGTGTGGCGCAGCGTAATTGTGCCGGCATGCCAGTCGATGTCATCCAAGCTGAGTTGTGCGACTTCGATGCTGCGAAGCCCAAGATCGAGCGCGCAGCGCACGATAGCGCAGGCCCGCCGCATGGCGCGACAGGGGTTGTTGAGCGAGCCAACCAACTGGGCAACTTCTTCGTCGGTCAACTTCTTGGGCAGTGACGACAGTGCCCAGTTGGCCGGGTAGGACAGCGCGCCGATCAAGCCATGGACCAAATCCCCCAGCGAGGCTCGGTAGCGGAAGTAGCCTCGCAGCGAGGACACGACAGAACCTGCGCCGGCGGGCTTGCTGTGCAGTGCGGCCTGTTCGGCGAAGAAGCGCCTAACGTGTTCGGGCGTAATGGAAGCGATAACTATGGCGTCAGCTTCGAACCGCTCTGTCAGCATCCGTCTTACGATTCTCAACGCCATGGTTCGGGTCTTTGGCGCAAGACCACGAACGTGCTTCAGGTGATCGTCGTATCGACGCAATTCCTCATCCACCGGCGTGATTCTGTTGGACGACTGCGCAATGGCACCATGATCGCGGAGTACGACGAGCAAATGCCCCAGTGCCGATCTGTGAGAGGTCCGGCTGTGCCTCATGTGTCCAATGCAGGCACAACTTGGCAAGTGGTCATCTAGAAATATGGCGACTGAGACCTCGTCGATCCTGGCAAGCGATAACCGTCGGGAGTGCACCCAGCGAGCGAAGTGTTTGATGTCAGCGAGATAGTCGGCAATGGTGCTGGCGGCATACCTGAGCGCGGTCAGGCGTTCCTTGAACGCGACGACATATGGCCCTATGTGACTAGCGGCAAGCCAATCAACTTCGATGGCGTGCGAGTGCGGAGTGGTATCCATGGTGATCTCCAAAAGTGGATCACCAGTACGCACCTACGCCGAAACTATGTCCAGTTCAGAAATTGACCAGCGGCCCCGACACCGCGCCAATGCAGCCTCCGCTCGAACCACGTCGCGCGACCTGTGCATAGTTGAGACCTGTGCATAGGGGTCGCTATGGAGAGCTTTGCATAGCGACCCA
>JANXTP010000269.1 GCA_025352345.1 Burkholderiales bacterium
GTCAACAGCACCCCGACGATGCTGATGCGCGACCGCGTCAATGCGATCAACACCAGCGGCAACGCCTTGAATCTCGAATTGCAGAACGCCGGCAGCGTGCCTTACAGCAGCGTGCGCGCGTTGAACTGACGCTCGCCGCGACAGTCACCAACCCTCTTTACATTTCCCCGCCACCCGCCATCACCCCTTTTCCAAGGACACACCATGGGCTTCCAACAAGGTCTCTCCGGTCTGAATGCCACCAGCAAAAACCTGGACATCATCGGCAACAACATCGCCAATGCGAACACCTTCGGCGCCAAGTCGTCGCGCGCCGAGTTCGCCGATGTCTATGCCAATTCCATCAGCGGTACCGGTGGCAGCAACGTCGGCATCGGCGTCAGCCTGGAGACGGTGGCGCAGCAGTTCACGCAGGGCAACATCTCGACGACCGGCAATCCGCTGGATCTCGCCATCAACGGGCGAGGCTTCTTCCAGGTGCTGCGCCCCGGGGGTGACACCGCCTACACCCGCAACGGCCAGTTCAAGCTGGACCGTGAGGGCTTCGTCGTCGACAACATCGGCAACAAGCTGCAAGCCCAGCCTTGGGACGACGCCGTCGGCCGGGCGGTCGGTGACGCGCAGCCGATCCGCCTGCAGGCCGGGCTCGGGGCGCCTGTGGCCACTGGCGCGGGCACCGACCCGGCGTTGCGCGGCATCCGCATGGGCGTCAACCTCGATGCCACCAGCGCCGTGCCCACCGTGCCGCTGTCATTCAACACGCCCGCCAGCTACAACTACGCGACCTCGCAGACCTTGTATGACAGCCAGGGTGCGCCGGTGACGATGAACTACTACTTCCGCAAGACCGCCACCGACAACTGGGACGTCTACGCAACGGTCAACGGCCAGGCTTTCGATGGCCCGGCGCCCGCGACCGGCAAGGTCAGCTCGCTGACCTTCGATTCCACCGGCGCGCTGACCTCGCCCACCACCCCGCCGACGATCAATGTCGTCGATCCGCGGGTCACGCCGTCGTCAACGCTGTTCAGCGCCCTGCCGCTCAATTTCGGCGGCAGCAGCCAGTACGCCTCTGGTTTCAGCGTCAGTGAACTGAAGCAGGACGGCTATGCCTCGGGCCAGCTGACCGGCATCACCTTCGACGACTCGGGTGTCGTCAAGGCGAGCTATTCGAACGGCCGCACGCAGAACCTGTCGCAGTTGCAGCTGGTTGATTTCAGCAACCTGCAGGGCCTGCAGCCGATCGGCGCCAACCTGTGGCGATCGACCTACGCTTCGGGTGACCCCTCCAGTGGTGGGCCTCCTGGCACCGGCACCTATGGCGCGTTGCAGTCCGGTGCGCTGGAGGAGTCGAACGTCGACCTGACGGGCGAACTGGTCAACCTGATCACCGCGCAGCGCCTGTACCAGGCCAATGCGAAGACCATCTCGACGCAGGACCAGGTGCTGCAGACGCTGGTGAACATCTGATCCGAGCGCACCTGAACTGAATTTCCGAGGAGCTTGCGATGGACCGCATGATCTACCTGTCGATGTCCGGCGCCAAGGCCACGCTGCAGCGCCAGGACGTGCTCGCCAACAACCTGGCGAATGTGTCAACCAACGGCTTTCGCGCCGAACTGCAGGCCTTCCGGGCGGTGCCGGTACAGGGCAGCGGCGCCAGCACCCGGGTCTACTCGCTGGAATCCACCCCCGGCTACGACGCCACGCCGGGCCCGGTGTCGGCCACCGGCCGCAACCTCGACGTCGCGGTGCAGGGCAATTCGTGGCTGGCTGTGCAATCGCTCGATGGCACCGAGGCGTACACCCGCGGCGGCTCGCTCGATGTGTCGTCCGACGGCACGCTGACCACGCGCAGCGGCCTCAGCGTGCTCGGTGACGGCGGACCGATCCAGGTGCCGCCCAACAGCGAGGTGTCGATTGCCGGCGACGGCACCATCAGCGCGCGCACCGGCAACCAGGCGCCGCAGGCCATTGGCCGGCTGAAGCTGGTGACGCCCGAAGCGCCACTGATCCGCGGCGAGGACGGCCTGTTTCGAGGCGCCGATGGCGGCGACCTGTCAGCCGATGCCACCGCTCGCCTGCAGGATGGCGCGCTGGAAGGCTCGAATGTCAGCCCGGTCGAGACGATGGTGGCGATGATTTCCGCCGCCCGCCAATTTGAGGCGCAGATGAAATTGATGCAGACCGCCAAGGAAAACGAGAGCTCGGCCGCGCAGCTGCTCACAATGAACTGAGCGCCACCGCGCGCCGCTAGAAACCCCTGACCCAGGACCCTCACCATGATTCGTTCGCTGTGGATCGCCAAAACCGGCATGGAAGCGCAACAGACGCAGCTCGATGCCATTTCCAACAACCTGGCCAACGTCTCGACCAACGGCTACAAGAAGTCGCACGCGGTGTTCGAAGACCTGATGTACCAGAACCTGCGCCAGGCCGGTGGCAACAGCAGCGAGCAGACGACCTTGCCGACCGGCCTGCAGCTGGGCCTGGGCACCCGGGCGGTGGCCACCGCACGCAGCTTCGCGCAGGGCAATCTGCAGCAGACCACCAACCCGCTTGATGTGGCGATCAAGGGCAACGGTTTCTTCGAGATCCAGCTGCCCGATGGCACCACCGGCTACACGCGCGACGGCTCGTTCCAGGTCAGCGCGCAAGGCCAGTTGGTGACCAACAACGGCTACACCGTCAACCCTGGCATCACCATCCCGGCCAATGCCTACAGCGTCACCATTGCCGCCGATGGCACGGTCAGCGTCACGGCGCAGGGACAGACGCTGCCGCAGACCGTCGGCCAGCTCCAGGTGGCGAACTTCGTGAACCCGGCCGGCCTGGAGCCCAAGGGCCAGAACCTGTACACCGAAACCGCAGCCTCCGGCACGCCGAACACCGGCGCACCCGGCTCCGCCGGCCTGGGGCAGCTGCAGCAGGGCTTCGTCGAAACCTCCAACGTCAACGTGGTTGAAGAGCTGGTCTCGATGATCCAGACGCAACGCGCCTATGAACTGAATTCCAAGGCCATAAGCACCTCCGATCAGATGCTGCAGAAACTGGGACAACTGTGATGAAACTGATCCGTTATCTGCGCCCACTCCGTGGAGTCGCTGCCGCCCTCGCGCTCGCAAGCCTGTGTGGCTGCGAAGCACTCGGGCTCAGCCATTCGGTCGACGTGGCCATGCCCACCCATGCCGCCCCGCTGCCGAATGCAGCCCCACCGGTGGTCAATGGCGCCATCTTTCAAGCCTCGCAGTACCGGCCGTTGTTCGAGGATCACCGGGCCCGCCTGGTCGGAGACACACTCACGGTGGTGATCGCCGAGAAGGTCTCGGCCACGCAGAAGAGCACCAGCACGATCGACAAATCGGGCAAGGTCAGTGCAGGCCTTAGTGCGGTACCGCTTCTGCCGGCCAGCCTGCTCGGCCGCACCAGTGCCAGCGGCAACTCGGCCAACACCTTCGAAGGCAAAGGCAGCACTGAGAACACCAATAACTTTTCGGGCGTGATCACCGCGACCGTCACCGATGTACTGCCCAATGGACACCTGCTGATCTCCGGCGAGAAGCAGATCGGTGTCAATGACAACATCGATGTCCTGCGCTTCTCCGGGCAGGTCGATCCGAGATCGATCCAGCCTGGCAACTCGGTGGCCTCGGCACAGATCGCCAACGTGCGCCTGGAACACAAGGGCCGCGGTGCGCAGGCCGATGCTCAGATAATTGGCTGGTTGGCACGGTTCTTTTTGACCGTTCTGCCGATTTAAGTTTGCTCAGAATCGGATGCATCAAGGGGTGCATCCGGACATGAAGATAAGCAAAAAAGGGTGGTGTGCGTTGCTCTGGATGGTGGGTGCCATCGCTGGCAGCACCATCGGGTGGACCGAATCCGCCCGCGCCGCCCGCCTGAAGGAAGTCGCCTCGGTGCAGGGCGTGCGCAGCAACTCGCTGATCGGCTACGGCTTGGTCGTCGGGCTCGACGGCACCGGTGACCAGACCACCTCGGCCCCCTTCACCACCCAAAGCCTTGCGTCCTTGCTGCAGCAGTTGGGCGTGACCATTCCCGCAGGCACCAGCATCCAGCTGAAGAACGTCGCGGCGGTGATGGTCACCGCCCAATTGCCGGCATTT
>JANXTP010000277.1 GCA_025352345.1 Burkholderiales bacterium
ATTGCAGTTTTGCAGCAACTTCTGGATGATGTTTTCGACATCCTCACCGACATATCCGGCTTCAGTCAGCGTGGTCGCATCGGCAATCACGAACGGCACGTTCAGCAGCCGCGCCAGTGTTTGTGCCAGCAAGGTCTTGCCGGATCCGGTCGGGCCGATCAGCAGGATGTTGCTCTTCGACAGCTCGACTTCGTCGTTGTGGCGGCTCATGTGCTTGAGCCGCTTGTAGTGGTTGTAGACCGCCACCGCCAGCGTGCGCTTGGCCGGCTCCTGGCCAATCACGTACTGATCGAGGCTGGCCTTGATTTCACTCGGAATCGGCAGGTCGGACTTGGCCGCCTTCGGGTCGGCAATTTCAGCCGGCACTTCGTCGCGGATGATGTCGTTGCAAAGCTCGATGCACTCATCGCAGATGAACACCGATGGACCCGCGATGAGCTTCTTGACCTCGTGCTGGCTCTTGCCACAGAAGGAGCAATACAGAACTTTTTCGCTCGAAGAGCCTTTTTTGTCGGCCATGAAAAGGTGCTACCGGTTGGCGAAATACTGTTTCGATAATAGAACAAAAGAAAACGGGACCTTGCGGTGAAGAAAGGCCCCGTTGGCTGTGTTGATCAGGCGGTTTGGGCCGATCAGGACCGCTTGGAAATCACCTCGTCGATCAGGCCGTAGTCCTTCGCTTCACCGGACGACATGAAGTAATCACGTTCCGAATCGGTACGGATCTTCTCGATCGGCTGGCTGGTGCGCTCGGCCAGGATCTGGTTCAGGCTTTCGCGCAGCTTCAAGATCTCGCGCGCCTGGATCTCGATGTCGGTGGCCTGACCCTGCGCCCCGCCTGACGGCTGGTGAATCATCACCCGCGAATTGGGCAGCGCGAAACGCTTGCCCTTGGCCCCGGCTGCCAGCAGGAAGGCGCCCATGCTGGCGGCGATGCCCATGCACAAGGTGGACACGTCGGGCTTGATGAAATTCATGGTGTCGAACACCGACAAGCCGGAGCTGACCGAGCCGCCGGGCGAGTTGATGTAAAGCGAGATGTCCTTGTCCGGGTTTTCGCTTTCCAGAAACAGCAACTGCGCGACGACCACGTTGGCCGACTGGTCGTTGACCGGACCCACCAGAAAGATCACCCGCTCACGCAACAGGCGCGAATAGATGTCGTAGGCGCGTTCACCACGGCCGGATTGCTCGATGACCATCGGCACCATGCCCAGGCCTTGCGTGTCTAGTGCGCTCATGCGATTTGTCCTTGTTGTGTACGTCTGTTGTGGGCCCACGTGGGCGCACGGCGATGAATTATGTCGTCACCAGCGCCATCGCCGAGACACCCCGGAATGAACAAGGGCACCGGCCTTGCAGCGCGGTGCCCCGTCGATGCGGACCGTCAGGTTCAGCTGGCCATCAATTCGTCGAACGTCAGCGGCTTGTCGGTGACCTTGGCACGGGCCAGCACGAAATCGGTGACATTGCCTTCCACCACCGTCGCCTCGACATCCGCCATGCGTTGGCGGTCGCCCAGATACCAGTTGAAGACTTCAGCTGGTTTCTCATAACTTTGGGCCAGCTCCTGGATGTGGCTTTGCAGTTGTTCCGGCTGTGGCTGCAAATTGTTCAGGCGCACCAGTTCTCCCACCACCAGCCCCAGGCGCACACGACGCTCGGCTTGCGACAGAAAGACCTTCGGCGGAATCTGCTCCTTGGTGATCGATTTGTTGCCGCGCTGCTTCATGTCGGCGAGCGCGTTTTCAACCAGGCGATTGAGTTCGTCATCGACCAGCACATTGGGCACCTCGAGCTCACTGTGCTTGATCAGCGCCTCCATCACCGACGCCTTGTTGCGCACCTGGATGCGAGCCTTGACCTCGCGCTCGAGGTTGTTGCGCACATCCTTGCGCAAACTGTCGACCGAGCCGTCAGCAATGCCGAGCGAGCGCGCGAATTCATCGCTCAGCTCGGGCAGGTGTGTTGCCTCGATCGCCTTGATCGTGACCAGGAAGTCGGCCTCCTTGCCGGCCAGTTCCTGGGTCTGGTAGTTCTGCGGGAACGTCAGCGGAAAGGTCTTCGATTCGCCGACCTTCATGCCGCGAACCGCCTGGTCGAAGGTGTCCAGCATCTGGCCCTCGCCGATCACGAACTGGAAGTCGGTCGCGGTGCCGAACTCGAAGGGCACACCGTCGAGCTTGCCTTCGAAATCGATGGTCACACGGTCAGTCTCAACGGCGCTTTCACCAGCCGGGCGGGCAACGAAGGTGCGGCGCTGCTTGCGCAGGATGCCGATCGTGCGATCGATGGCGGCCTCATCGACTTCAGCAGCAAAGCGTTCGACTTCGGCTTCTTCCAGGCTGCCGATCTTCACCTCGGGGAACACCTCGAACAGCGCCTCGAAGGTCAGCTGGTTGGTATCGCCGGTATTTTTCTCGGACAAGCGCGGCGCACCTGCCACGCGCAGATTGGCCTCGGAGACAGCCCGGGCGAACTCCTTGCTGAGCTTGTCGTGGACCACTTCGTTCTCGACCGACCTGCCGAAGCGCTTGGACATCACGCTCAAGGGCACCTTGCCCGGACGGAAGCCATCGACCTTGGCGGTGCGCGACATCTCTTTCAAGCGGCCATTGATCTCACCGTTGATGGTTTCGGTGGCCACGGTCAGCGTGATGCGCCGTTCGAGCTTTTCGAGGGTTTCGACGGTCACTGTCATGATCTGAGAACTTTCTATGAACGTTGTGTTGTGGCTGGTGCGCGGGGCGGGACTCGAACCCGCACACCATTGCTGGCGTCAGGACCTAAACCTGGTGCGTCTACCAATTTCGCCACCCGCGCGGGGCCGATTCAAACGACAGGAGCACGCGCTTCTATCAAACGCGATTTTCCGCACACCGCGGAAAGCCGATCATTTTAGCCGTCAGCGCTGCGGCTCCGTAGACAATATGTTCTGTGAGCGTTGAGCACTACGAAAATTTCCCCGTTGCCTCCTGGCTGTGTCCTGCGCCATTGCGGGGGACGGTCGCGGCCATCTACTGGTTTGCGAGAACGGCCGACGACATTGCCGACGAGGGCGATGCGCTGCCCGCCCAGCGCTTGGCGGACTTGGCCGCCTTTCGCGCCGACCTGTTGGCCGTCGCCGCCGGCGGCAGCCCATCGCCGCGCTGGCAGACGGTGTTCGCACCACTGGGCGTCGCCATTGCGCGCCACCATCTGCCCATCCATCTGCTCGACGATCTGCTGCGCGCCTTCGAACAGGACATCGTCAAGACGCGCTACCGCGATCGCGCGGAAGTGCTCGACTACTGCAGCCGTTCGGCCAACCCGGTCGGCCGCCTGCTGCTGCACCTCTATGGCGTTAGCGATGCCGAATCGCTGGCGCAGTCGGATGCGATCTGCACCGCCTTGCAGCTGATCAACTTCTGGCAGGACGTGGGCATCGACACTGCGCGCGATCGCCTGTACCTGCCGCTGGCCGACATCGCGTCGCACGGCCTGTCGGTGGAGTCGTTGTTGGCCCAACAGGACAGCCCGGCCTCACGCGGCCTCATCGCCGAGATGACAACCTGGGCGCGTGCGCTGATGCTGCAAGGCGCACCGCTGGTGCACCGTGTGGCAGGGCGTGCCGGCTGGGAGCTGCGCCTGGTGGTGCAAGGCGGGCTGCGCATCGCCGACAAGATCGAACAGATGGACCACGCGACGTTGCTGCGTCGCCCACGCATCGGCAAGGCCGACGCCCCACTGCTGCTGTGGCGCGCCGCCCTGATGCGCGCCCCCTCGACGACCTTGACCCGAAAAACCGCATGACGCCAGAACAACAATACGTGCAAGACAAGGCCGCCAAAAGCGGATCGAGCTTTTACTACGCCTTCCTGTTCCTGCCGCCGCCACGGCGCGCTGCGATCACCGCCTTCTATACCTTCTGCCGCGAGGTCGACGACGTGGTCGACGAGACCAGCGACGCCGGCGTCGCTGCCACCAAGCTGGCCTGGTGGCGCGGCGAGGTCGTCAGTGCGTTTGCCGGCCGACCCAGCCACCCGGTGATGAAGGCCTTGATGCCGCACACCGGGCCTTTCGCCATTGAGGCCCGCCATCTGCAGGCCGTCATCGATGGCTGCCAGATCGACCTCGAACAGACGCGCTTCCTCGACTTTCCCGGCCTGGCTCGCTATTGCCATCTGGTGGCCGGCATCGTCGGCGAAGTGGCATCGAGCATCTTCGGGCGCAGCAGTGAGGCCACCGTCCAGTACGCCCACAAGCTTGGGCTCGCGATGCAGCTGACCAACATCATCCGCGACGTCGGCGACGACGCGCGGCGCGGCCGCATCTACCTGCCGGTGGCCGAGCTGCAGCGCTTCGACGTCAAGTCCAGCGAGCTGTTGCTGCGCACGCCGCCCTACGGCTACAGCGACCGCTTCAATGCGCTGATGAGCTTCCAGGCGGAGCGGGCGCACCGAACCTATGACGAAGCGATGGCGCTGCTGCCCGAGGTCGACCGGCAGCCGCAGAAGCCGGGCCTGATGATGGCCAACATCTACCGCAGCCTGCTGCGCGAGATCGAGGCCGACGGCTTCAAGGTGCTGCACCAGCGCACCTCGCTGACGCCCGTGCGCAAGCTGTGGATCGCGCTGCGCACACACTGGCAGGGCCGCTGATTGGAACGCACACCGGCAGGCCGCCGGCTGGCGGTGATCGGCGGGGGCTGGGCAGGCCTCGCCGCTGCCATCGAGGCCACCACGCTCGGCGACCAGGTGACGCTGTTTGAGATGGCACCCACGCTTGGCGGGCGGGCGCGCAGCGTCAGCCGCGTGGAGCCGGCGCTGGACAACGGTCAGCACATCCTGATCGGCGCCTACGCTGACACGCTGCGGCTGATGCGGCAGCTCGGCGTCGACAGCACGACGGCGCTGATGCGCACCTCGCTGACCCTGGTCGATGCGCAAGGCGTCGGCCTGCGCTTGCCCAGTGGCCCGCCGATCCTCGCCTTCGCCCGCGGCGTGTTTGCCCACAGCGGCTGGACGCTGCGTGAACGCGCTGCGCTGCTGCTGAAAGCGCTGTACTGGGCCAGCATCGGCTTCACCTGCCGCTCTGACCTGACAGTCAGCAACCTGTGCTCGGACCTGCCGCCCGCCGTGCAGCGCGACCTGATCGAGCCGCTGTGCGTCTCGGCGCTGAACACACCGGCCCCGCAGGCCAGCGCCCGCGTGTTCCTGCGCGTGCTGCACGACGCGATGTTCTCCGGACCGGGTTCAGCCGATCTGCTGCTGCCGCGCCAGCCACTCGGTGACCTGCTGCCAGAACCGGCACGGCACTGGCTGACGCAACACGGCGCAAAGGTGCTGACGTCGCGGCGCGTCATGAATCTCGAAGCCGATGGCGCGCTGTGGCAGGTCGATGGCGAGCCGTTCGACGGCGTGGTGCTGGCCTGCACCGCCAGTGAAGCCGGCCGGCTCGCGCGCGCCCACGCCCCACTGTGGGGTCGTTGTGCGGCAGCGCTGTGGTACGAGCCCATCGTCACCGTGTATGCGATGTCGGCCGGCACGCGGCTGCCGCAGCCGATGACGGTGCTGCGTGCCGATGCGCCACACGGCCCGGCGCAGTTCGTGTTCGACCACGGCTGGCTCAGTGGTCGCGACGGTCTGCTGAGCTTCGTCATCAGTGCCGCCGAACCCTGGGTCGAGGCCGGTGCCGAGGCCACCGCGCACGCCGTGTTGACGCAAGCGAATGAGCAGTTGGCCGGGCATCTGCGCGCGCCGCTGCAGACGCTGCGGGTGTTCAACGAAAAGCGTGCCACCTTCCGCTGCAAGCCACGGCTGCAGCGGCCGCCGCCGCGCATCACCACCGGGCTGATGGCCGCGGGCGACTACATCGAAGGCCCCTACCCCGCCACGCTGGAAGGCGCGGTGCGATCTGGCCTGCATGCGGCGCGGAGCTGGCGCAACAGCTGAGCCTTCGCTGAGACTCAGCAGATTCAGCGCAGCGCAGTCACCGTAATGGAAAAGGCGCCGCCAGCGGCTCGCCGATGAACAAGCCCTGCTGCGGCCAGGCCACGCTTTTCCAGTAGGCCTCGATCAGCGTGGCGCCCTGCACGTAGTGCAACAGCACGATCTGCGGGTGCGGAAACTTCTGCGGGTGCGAGCACGGCTCCGACACCGTGCCGTAGCTGCCGGTCGCCCCCGAGGCGATCCACTCCAGCGCGCTCATCTGCCCGTACTTGCCATCGAGCCGACCGCCGAACGAGGTCAGGTGATCGCCCAGACCACCGGGCACCCACTGCAGCGTGTCGAGCTTGTCGACCCTCACCTTGCCTGTCTCGTACAGAAGCAGCCGCTCGGCGCCCTGCAGCACCTCGGCAACTTCGACATGGATGTCGACACCGAAGCCGTTGACGTGCCCCGGTGCCGGAAACAGCGGCGCCCGCGCGCTGCGCGCCTTGTCGGTGGTGATCAGGTAGTGGGCATGGACATCAGGCGCACCGCGCAGGCCCAGCGTGTGGTCAGAGGCCACGCCGCGCCGGACCATCGCTTCGGCCATCGCCACATCTTTCGCCGCCAGCAGCATCGATGGGCGCATCTGCAAATCGGTGTATGGGCGGGCGCTCGGCGAATTGAAATAGCGCGATGGGCGAGACGGCGCACAAGATTTCCAGCACAGCGCAGAGTCATAACCCAGCGCCAGCGCGCCGGTGATCGAATTGCAGGACACGGCGAAGGGTTCGACCCACGCCAGCGCCAGTGCCTGGATGTCGGGGCCGAAGAATGCCTTGATGCGCGCCTGCAGCGCCTCGAACTCGTCGGGGGTCAGCTCGGCGCGGCGCGGCAGCTCGACGCGCAACACCTGGGCCTCGGTCAGCTGGCGGGCCTCTCGGTAGAACTCGCCGACGGCGACCGAGTACGGGTCGTTCGTGTTGATCACCAGCCCGAGTTCCCGCGCCGTCAGGCGCTCGTTGATGCGCGGCGCAACGGCGTTCGCGACGCGCCGTGATGTGGCATCAGGCGCAGACGCGATCGGCTGAGCCTCGGCTTGCGCCCAGACACGCGCTGCGATCAGACAGCCGAGGCACATCAACGCCAGCAGCACGCTGCGCGACCCCCGCCCAACCGCAGCCAGCCGCTCGTTTTGTATGTCACACCCTTTATTCGTCATCGATGAAACCCGCAGCGCATCGGGCATGTGTTCAGCACTTCATAACGGTAACAGTCAGGCTGGCCCATCTCGCGCCAGAATGTGTTGACGCGTTCGCCATTCGATGCCCGTTTTGCCAACTCGCCATGGAGAACCTCACGAGCAAGGATCGACCTCGCCGGCTCTGCGTCAATAACCCCCTCAAGCGCAAAGGAACTCCACCATGTCCTCCCGCACCATCCAACTTCACCGCGTGCTTCGCACCCCACCCGACAAGGTCTATCGCGCTTTCCTCGAAGCCGATGCGCTGAGCAAATGGCTGCCACCCTATGGCCACACCTGTCAGGTGCATCAGATGGACGGCCGGGCTGGCGGCAAATTCCGGATGACCTTTCGCAACTTCGCTTCCGGCCACGCGCATTCGTTTGGCGGCGAGTACCTGGAACTGGTGCCCAACGAGCTGATTCGCTACACCGACCAGTTCGATGACCCGAACCTGCCGGGTGTACTGACGGTGTCGGTGACGTTGAAACCGGTGCTGTGCGGCACCGACATCAGCATCGTGCAGGACGGGATTCCTGAGGTCATTCCGCTGGAGATGTGCTACCTGGGCTGGCAGGAGTCGCTGGCCCAACTGGCAACGCTGGTGGAGCCCGACATCCCGGGCTGACAACGCTACGGAAGCACCCACGCTGATCGGGCCAATGTCGCCAGGCAAGAACGCAAGAACATCTTTCGGCTGCGTGGAGAATGAACCTGATGAAAAGCCCTGTTCATCCGACGCCCACCGTGCAAGTGCTGGCGCGCAGCTTTGCGGTGCTGGATGTGCTGTCCCAACACCCTGGCGCGGTGCCCTTGAAGGTGATCAGCGAGAAGACCGGTCTGCACCCGTCGACCGCGCACCGCATCCTGAATGACCTGGTCGCGGGCCGCCTGGTCGATCGACCAGAAGCCGGCAACTACCGACTGGGCATGCGGCTGTTGGAACTCGGCAACCTGGTCAAGGCGCGACTGGACGTGCGGGAAGCGGCGCTGGGCCCGATGCGCGAGCTGCATCAGCTGACCCAGCAACCGGTCAACCTGTCGATGCGGCAAGGCGACGAGATCGTCTACATCGAGCGCGCTTACAGCGAGCGCTCGGGCATGCAGGTGGTGCGGGCGGTGGGTGGGCGGGCGCCCTTGCACCTGACCTCGGTCGGCAAGCTGTTCCTGGCACAGGACGACACCCAGCGCGTGCGTTCGTATGCCACCCGCAGCGGGCTGATCGGCCACACGCGCAACAGCATCACCGAAGTGGCAGCGCTGGAGCGCGAGTTGTCGAACGTACTGGCCCATGGCACAGCACGAGACGACGAGGAGCTGGAGGTCGGTGTGCGCTGCATGGCGGCGGGCATCTACGACGACCAGGGCATGCTGGTGGCCGGCTTGTCCATTTCAGCGCCGGCAGACCGGCTCGAAGACCGCTGGCTGGAGCGGCTGCGTGATACGGCGGATCAGATTTCCATCTCGTTGGGGCACCAGCGCGCGCCAGCTGAGACCGCCGCTGCACCGCGGAAGACCATCAAACGGATCAATTGCCCTGCACCCAGCGATGCGCGTTCTCGATGATCTGCGTGCCGGTCGCCGACAGGCGGCCATGCTGCAGGACCGTTTGCCAGCCTTTTGAAAAATTCTCGCGATCCTTCGCGGCCTCGTTGCGGGCATGTTGCTGCTCGCCAAGTGTCAGCAGACCGCTGCCCGCCAGCGCTTCCATCGCCCAGGCCATCCGCGCCGAAACGAAGGTGGCGTGGTAGATGCCGTCCATCGGCCGCGGGTCGGGTCGCAGCGGCGAGACGAACAGCTCGTAATCGTCGTTGCGCACCAGCGGCTCTTCGATCGTCAGGCCGAACAACAGACTGTGACCGGCTTCGTGCGCCAGCACCTCGGCGATGCCGAGGGGCGTGTGGTGGTGCGAGGGGTTCAGCAGCAGCAGGCCCCAGAACTGGTAGTGCGACGCGCCATCGAATTCCATCGCGGCGCCGGCCGGAGCCTGGGCGAACAGCATCTCCGAGAGCAAACTAGTGATCTCGCCATGCAACTCGGGCGTCGCCGCCTGCAGCAGGGCCAGGCCTTCGGTCACCAGCGCGGCGAAACGTTGCGCCGTGGTCTTGGCAATGGGCGCGAACTGCTGGACCTCGTCCCCCATGCGCAAGGCCAGCACCGCTTCGACTGCCGCCGATTCGGCACTGCCCCAGCCTTGCATGCGCAGGCCGCGTTTGCGCGGCTCGATCGCATCGAGCTGCGCCGCGGCCCATCGAGCCGCCGCGTCGTTGCCTTCGAAGAGGGAACTGGCGAGATGAAAGTACAGACCGAATGCCCGGGAAGGCAACGCCCTGCCAGCTGCCAACAATGCACGAGGGCGGGTCAGCTGACCAGTAATGTCTGGCGCTTCGCTGGCGCAGGCTTCAGCCAGATGCACCAAACTAGACGCGAGCTCACGCTGCATCCGGACATCGAGCGCGACCCCTCGCGCGGCAGAGGGCGCGAAAGCGAATGACTCCACCGATAGCGGTGCATTGCGCTCTCGCATCGGCGATGCAGACGGTGTCAGTCGCGCGGCGCCAGGCTCATGGTCTTGGTGCCGACTTTTGCGCCCACCTTGGCCCCCAATTGAATGACTGCTTTGCCACCCAGCTCGATCGAGATGGCGGCACGATGCTCCGCAGGGGTCAGCGGGTTCAACTTGAAGCCGAGCATTTTCTTCGGGTCGAGGGGAAGCGAAATCATCGGTGTTCCTTTGATGGAATAGGATTGGTGCGAGGCACAACGCACTGGCGCTGTGACCGTATCACCAAAGATCCCCCATGGTCAACACCAGAGCTCGGCGACTGATTTATGTCTGCAGCCAGGATCACGCCTACACGTTCGATGACATGCCCCAACAGCTCCGAGGCCACGACGTTTCAGGTCGTGTTCTGAGCTACGAAAAACTGTGGGGCTGCAGGTGGTTGCCGCGCGGTACCTATGTGATGACCGATTTTGATCGGCTGTCGCCAATGGAGCACGAAATCGCCGGGCGATTGCACGATCACCTGCGCGAGGCCGGGTTGCAGGTGCTGAACAACCCGCATGAGTTTCGTCCGCGCGACAGCCTGCTCAAAGCGCTGCATGCAGAAGGCCTGAATGGGTTCACCTGTTACCTGCCAGCAGCTGGCGAGTGGCCTGGGAGGTATCCGGTATTCCTGCGCACGATCGCGGCGCACCGCGGGGCATTAACCGACTTGCTACACGATCGCGCTGCCGCAGACGCAGCCCTGTCACGCGCCCTCACCAGCGGAGGCCTGATGCGCGACCTGATGTTCGTCGAGTACGCGGCGGAGCCGCAGCCCGACACTGGCAGCTTCCAGAAGCACGCGGCGTTTCGAGTAGGTCCGCACATCATCCGCGCCAACACCGTGAACGACGCCAGTTGGATGGCCAAGTCCGGCTCGGAAGGCGTCGCGTCGGCGGCGCAGTATCTGGCCGAGCGGATGGAGCTGGACGACTACCCGCACCATGACTATGCGATGCGGGTGTTCGAACTCGCCGGATTGCAATTCGGGCGCCTCGATTTCGGCATCGTTGCCGGGCGGCCGCAGACCTACGAGATCAACACCAATCCGACAATGACGCTGACGGTGGCACATCCGAATGCCAACCGCAGCGAGACGATGGGGCTCGTCAAATCGCGTATGGCGTCCGCACTGGCAGAGGCTGCGCAACCGGTTTCGTGGCTACCGTTACCAGTGCCGAAATACTTCAGAAAGCGATTCGTT
>JANXTP010000114.1 GCA_025352345.1 Burkholderiales bacterium
GTGCGACGGTGGGCACCTCGAGCCTGCGCCGTGTCGTTCAGCTCAAGGCCTTGCGCCCCGACCTGCGCATCGAGCCCCTGCGCGGCAACCTCGACACGCGCCTGCGCAAGCTCGACGAAGGCCAGTACGACGCGATCGTGCTGGCGGCTGCCGGGCTGAAGCGACTGGGCATTGGCTCGCGCATCCGCACCGAGTTCGCCACCGATCAGATGCTGCCCTGCGCCGGCCAGGGCGCGCTGGGGCTGGAAGTGCGCAGCGACGCAACCGCGCTGCGCGCGCAGCTCGCCACGCTGGTGCACATGCCGACCGCACTGGCGGTGCAGGCCGAACGCGCGGTGTCACGCGCGCTCGGCGGCAGTTGCAGCATGCCGCTGGCAGCGCACGCGGTGTGGCTCGACGGCGCGCTGAGCCTGCGCGCTGCGGTCGGTCACCCCGAGAACGCCGACGCACCGCTGTTACGCGCGTCGGTCAACGCCGTCGTGCAGACCGAGGCGCAGGCCCGCGCACTGGGCGAGCAGGCGGCCACGGCCTTGCGCGACGCAGGTGCTGCGGCCTACCTGAGCGCGGTGGGCAGCGCCTGAACACGGGTGACGCGGCAGGCCCAGACACAGGTCCCGGCCGGGGACCGGCCGCCTGAAGGATCGGATCGGATGCGCGTCATCGTCACCCGCCCGGCCGCGCAGGCAACGTCCTGGGTGCAATCGCTGCAAGAGCAGGGGCTCGCGGCGCAGGCGCTGCCACTGATGGAGATCGCACCGGCGCTCGACGCTGCGGCCGTGACCAGCGCTTGGCAACGGCTCGCCGAGGCGCAGCTGGTGATGTTCGTCAGCGCCAACGCGGTGGAACACTTCTTTGCCTTGCGTCCGCGCGACGCGGCATGGCCGGTCGGCACCCGGGCCGCATCGCCCGGCCCGGGCACGACACGCGCCTTGCGAGACGCCGGGGTGCCGCTGTTGCAGATCGTCGAGCCGGCGCCCGACAGCCCGCAGTTCGACTCCGAAGCGCTGTGGCAAACCCTTCGCCATCAGGATTGGCAAGGCGCCGCGGTGCAGGTGGTGCGCGGCGACGGCGGGCGCGACTGGCTGGCTGACACCTTGCGAGAGCACGGCGCACAGGTCGGCTTCGTGTCGGCGTACCGCCGCACCGCGCCGTGCTGGGATGCGGTTGCGCAGTCGCTGCTGGCAGCGGCCCTCGGGCAACCCACCGATCACCTGTGGTTCTTCAGCAGCTCAGAAGCTATCGATCACCTGATCGCGCACCTGAATCGCTCCGGGGCCGCCTTGCCCCAAGGCGCCAGGGCGCTGGCCACGCACCCGCGCATTGCCAGTCGGGCACAGGCCGCCGGTTTTGCGCCGGTGTGGCAGTCGCTGCCGACGCTGACCGCCGTGGTTGCCTGCATACAATCGATCGCACCTTGAACGTCCAACCCAACGCCGCCGTTTCAGCGGAGCCTCCGCTGCTGCCGCCCGTGGCCGATCAGCCTTTCACCGACCTGACGCCGATGCATCGCCTGCCGCTGGTTGACGCACGCTGGTGGTACGGGCTGGCCGCCGTGCTGGCCGTGCTGGCGGGCGTCAGCACGGCCCTCGCTTGGAAGACGCAGCAGCGCGTCAAAGCGATCGAGCAGGAGATGGTCAAGCGGCTCGAAGAGGGCCGGCTGCAGTCCAGCGAAGCGCAGCTGCTGTCGAAGCAGTCGCAGGACAGCGCCCTGGCCACAGCGGCCAAGGTGGCGCTGCTCGAAGCGCGTGTGGCCGAGGTCGCGATCCAGCGCAGCCAGCTCGAAGACCTGATGCAGTCGCTGTCGCGGTCGCGCGACGAAAACGTGCTGGTCGACATCGACGCCGGCATCCGCGTCGCGATGCAGCAGACGGCCATCACCGGCAGCGCTGAACCGCTGGTGGCGATGCTCAAGCAGGCCGACGAACGGCTGACCCGCTATGACCAGCCGCGGCTCGAAGGCGTGCGGCGCGCCATTGCACGCGACCTCGACCGGGTGAAGGCCGTCGGTCTGATAGACATCCCGACGCTGACCATCAAGCTCGACGAGGCCGCGCGGATCGTCGATGAACTGCCGCTGCTCGCGAATGCACTGCCGCGGTCAGTGGCCGTCAAGAGCAAGCCGGTGAGCCCGACGCCAGCGGCGGCCAGCGCGCCGAAGAGCGCGGCCTCGGCCCCGGAGGCGCCGTGGTGGCAGACCTGGGACGGCGGCTGGGCCGCGGTGACCGAACGGGTGTGGAGCGAGGCCAAGTCGTTGATTCGCGTGACGCGCATCGACCACCCCGAGGCGATGCTGCTGGCGCCGGACAACGCGTTTTTCGTGCGTGAGAACCTGAAGCTGCGGCTGCTGAACGCCCGTCTGGCGCTGCTCAGCCGCCAGTTCGAAACCACGCAAAGCGACCTGCAACTGGTGCAGGCCACGCTCGACCGCTACTTCGACCGCAGCGCCCGCAGCACGGTGCTGCTCGGCCAGCTGCTCAGTCAAGTGGCCGCGCAATCGCGGCAGGTCAACGTGCCCAAGCCCGACGACACCCTGGTCGCCCTGGCCGCCGCCACGGCCGGTCGCTGATCACCGCCACGGGCTGCTGCTGCGATGCGCTCGGTCATCTGGTTCGTGTTGCTGTTCGGCGCTGCGGTGGTGGCGGCGTCGGCATTGGGTGCCAACGACGGGCTGGTCAGCGTCTATGCCGGCACCTGGCGCTTCGACGTGTCACTGAACCTCTTCCTGCTGGTGCTGGTTGGCAGCTGTTTTGCGCTGGTGTCGCTGATCCACGCCGCCAACAGCCTGATCGGCCTGCCTGAACGTGCCCGCCTGTGGCGCGTTGCGCGGCGCGAGCGCACCGCACAGGCCGCACTGCGCGAATCGCTGGCGCAGTATTTCGCCGGCCGCTACAGCCGTGCGAAATCGGCCGCGCAACACGCGCTGGCGATCCAGGACGACACGCCAGAACTCAAGCGCGACGCCGAATTCAGTGTGCTCGGCCTGCTGCTGGCCGCCGGCAGCGCGCACCGTTTGCAAGACCGCAAGCAGCGTGACGAGCACCTCGCACGCGCCCTCCAGCTTGCGCAGGGCAACGCCGCGGCGCGATCGGCCGAGGAAGGCGCCCGGTTGATGGCCGCCGAATGGGCGATCGACGACCGCGATGCCCAGCGCAGCCTGCAGCTGCTGGGCGACCTGCCCCCCGGTGTGGTGCGGCGCACGCAGGCTCTTCGGCTGAAGCTGCAGGCCACACGACTCGGGCAGCAGCCGCAGGAAGCCCTGAAGACCGCGCGCTTGCTGGTCAAGCACCAGGGCCTGTCGAAAGCCGCCAGCCAGGGCCTGCTGCGCTCGCTGGCCTTCGAATGCCTGGACACGGCGCACGACATCGACCAGCTCAGGCGCACCTGGCAGTCGCTCGATGGGGTCGATCGCCGTGACAACTTCGTTGCGGCGCGTGCGGCCTTGCGTGCCGCACAACTCGGCGCGCCCGACGAGGCACGCAACTGGTTGCGCCCGGGCTGGGAGCGCATCGAAGACACCAGCGACGACGAACGCGCCGCGCTGTCGTTCGCGCTGGTCTGCGCAGTCGATGGCATCGGTGCCGACTGGCTGCCGCGGCTCGAGTCGGCCCAATTGGCCTTTCCGCGTGAAGCCGCTGTGGCCCACGCGGTCGGCACCGCGCTGGCCGAGCGGCAGCTGTGGGGCAAGGCACGTCAACTGCTCGACGCCGCCGTGGCCGATGCCCACTTGCCGATCGCCGCGAAGCGCATGGCTTGGTTGACGCTGGCACGACTGGCCGAAAACGAAAGCCAGTCAGACCGCGCTGCCAGCAGCTACCGAAGTGCCGCGACGCTCTGAACAATCCGCCCTGCGCCTGCTATACTCACGAGCGTTGCGGCTGTAGCTCAGCTGGATAGAGTACTTGGCTACGAACCAAGGGGTCGTGGGTTCGATTCCTGCCAGCCGCACCAGTTAAATCAAAGGGTTAGCTCTCAAAAGGAGCTAGCCCTTTTTGCTTTGTGAAGTCGGTTGTCGCTCTGGTGTTCATTGGCACCACTGCAGCTCACAGGGTACGCCATCGTGATTGCCGTCCATCTTGACGCCGGGACAGTTCGCAAGGAAGTACTTGGCCTCGGCGCAGGAGGTCATTTGCGAACAATGCGTGCGACCGTCGCAGCCGAACCGAGTTGGCCTATCGACAGTTGCCGCTGGCACGGGATTGTGGATCGGGCTTCCTCTCGCGTCGGCACCCTGTCCGAGCGGTGCACTCGACGCCGATTCGCCTTGACGCTGCCGCTTCGATCGTTCGGCGTTCAACTGCTCCAACGTCGGCTGCTGCCTAGCTTCTGTGGAAGGGCATGGGTCGCTTTGGAATGTGACCGAACCGTTGAGGTTGCACTTGTGAACGGGCGTCACGGCAACGGCCGAAAGCGTGGTCAGCAGAATGACATGCCCGATGACCATGAGTCGTTTGATGGGTGTCACCAACATTTGATCTTAAGTACGAGCCGAACATCACTTAGATGCGCTGCGAACTGATTCAGTCCGCGCGGCCGAGCGGTGGCAACGGCGATGCGCGCGAAGCAGCGTCGACACCGCCCGGCGCACGTTGATCGACCCGACGGTTGCCGGGCCTCCGTTCCAGCAACCAACCCACACCGCACAGCGGCACCAGCAGCACGGCCATCCACAGGAAGCGCGTGGTGCTGTCCATGGTCTCGGCGTCCCACAGAAAGAAGCCGCAGCCGACGGCGGTGGCCAGGAACAGCGCGATGGCGGCAGCGCGCGCCGCGCCGGTGGCGGGTGGGTCGTAGCGCTCACGCACCACGCTGAACGGCGCCTGCGGGAAGCGCTGTGCGACATCGGTCGGCCGCCAGCCAGGCGGCATGGTGAAGACCTTCAGCTTGTCCTGCCAGCGCTGCGCATGCCAGGCATCGTGCAGCAAGGCGCCGTACACCTGCACGATGGCGCGCAGCGGGTTGAGGCTGCGCAAGGGGGTGCGGGTGCCGAACACGCAGCGCTCGGTTTCCACGGCGTAGCTGCCGAACAGGCGGTCCCACAGCACGAACAGGCCGCCGTAGTTGCGATCGACGTAGCAGTCGTTCACGGCATGGTGCACGCGGTGGTTCGACGGCGTGGTGAGCACACCATCGAGCCAGCCCAGCTTGCCCACCTGCTCGGTGTGCGCCCAGATCTGGTAGTACTGAACGAACAGGTAGCTGAAGCCGAAGATCTCCGGTGGCACGCCGACCAGGGCCATCGGCAGGTAGAACGGCCAGCCCAGCAGCGCGTTCTGGCTTTCCTGGCGCAGCGCGGTGCAGATGTTCAGCTCCTCGCTCTGGTGATGCACCGCGTGGGCGGCCCAGAAAACAGCGATCTCGTGGCCGGCCCGGTGCAGCCAGTATTCGCAGAAGTCGAACAGCACCACCGCGATGGCGAAGCCGTACCAGGTGTGCCAGAACGGCGATTCGGCCTGGTAACCCAACGTCGCAAACACCAGTGCGTAGATGCCGATCTGCAGCAACGGCGTGCAGGCATTCACCAACTGGCTGATCAGCCCCTGGCTCAGGCTCGCCAGCGTGTCATTGGTGCGGTAGGTCTTGCGACCGCGCCGGATGCTGACCCCCATTTCAAACACGACGGCCAGCGCCAGGAAGGGGATGGTCCAGATGACGGCCTGTTCCATGTCCATGGTGTGAGTGCGATCAGAAGGTGGTGAAGGGTTGAATCAGACGACGCGTCACAGCGTGGCGTCAGGGCAGATGGCACGCGAATTTTCGCAGGGCGGCACCGACGGAGCCCGCCGGCAACAGCGTCCATTCTCCCAGCGCGTTGTTGGTGTAGACCGCTTCACCCCAACCCGTGTATTCGGTGTGGCGGCTGAACACCAGATTACGGCTGCGCTCTTCGACACAGTCGTACTCGATCTGCTGCTTGGATGAAAAGAATTCCTTGCCGTCGGACGTCTTGCGGGCCTGGGTGTAATTGATCACGCTCCACATCGTCGCACGGCCGGTGCTGCGGGTGATGTTGCTCGGATCGGCCAGCACCGTCACCACGCCATCGCCGCGCACCCGCACCCAGGCAGCCGACGCCGAACCGGCCATGCAGGCCAGCAGCACGCCCAGCAACCACCCTCTGGGGAGCCCGGTTCCCGGTCGCAACTTCAACATCGGGCCCCTCATCACGCCGTCGTCGCCGGCGACAGCAGGCGATCGAGTGTGTCGCTCAGGCTCTTCACCGTGCGCTCGCGGTGGTGCAGCTTGTCCAGGCCGAACAAGCCGATGCGAAACGACCGGAAGTCGGGCCCCTCGTCGCACTGCAGCGGCACGCCGGCCGCGATCTGCAGGCCCAGACCCAGCCACTTCTTGCCGGACTGCATCTCGGCGTCGTCGGTGTAGCAGACGACCACGCCGGGCGCCTGGAAGCCGGGCGCCGCGACGCTTTTGAAACCGCGCTGCGTCAGCATCGCGCGCACCGCGTCGCCGAGCTGCTGCTGTTCGTTGCGCACCTTGGCGAAGCCGTGAGTGCGGGTTTCGAGCATCACGTCGCGCACGCGGGCCAACGCATCGGTCGGCATCGTCGCGTGGTAGGCGTGGGCGCCGCCTTCATAGGTTTCCATGATCTGCAGCCACTTGCGCAGGTCGCAGGCGTAGCTGGTGCTTTGTGTGTGGTCGATGCGCTCGCGCGCCAGCTCACTCAGCATCACCAGCGCGCAGCACGGTGAGCCGCTCCAGCCCTTCTGCGGCGCGCTGATCAGCACATCGACTCCGGTAGCTGCCATGTCGACCCAGATCGTGCCGGAGGCGATGCAATCGAGCACGAACAGGCCGCCGACCTCATGCACCGCATCGGCCACCGCGCGCAGATAGTCGTCGGGCAGGATCATGCCGGCCGAGGTTTCGACGTGCGGCGCAAAGACCACCTCAGGACGCGTCTGCCTGATCGTCGCCACCACCTCCTCGATCGGCGCAGGCGCAAACGGTGCCTGGGTTCCAGCGCCGGTGCGACGCGCTTTCAGCACCGTCGCGTGCGAGGGAATGTTTCCCATCTCGAAGATCTGCGTCCAGCGGTAGCTGAACCAGCCATTGCGAATCACCAGCGCCTTGCGGCCGGTGGCGAACTGGCGCGCCACCGCTTCCATGCCGAAGGTGCCGCTGCCCGGCACGATGACCGCCGACTTGGCGTGGTAGACCTCTTTCAGCGTGGCGGAGATGTCCTTCATCACCTGCTGGAAGCGCTTGGACATGTGGTTGATCGCGCGGTCGGTGTAGACCACCGAATACTCGAGCAGGCCTTCGGGATCGACGTCGGGTAACAAACCAGGCATGGCGGGCTCCAGCGCAGGGACTGCGTGTGACGAACCGCTTCATTTTGACCGCTAGTCAACGGGCATGCCAGCCCGGGGTCACCTCACCGGCTGCGGCTCGCCACTGGCGATGTCTCACGTCGTGGCGTGAACGGCTGCTGGTACAGCCACACCCGGCGCCCGTCGGGGCAGGCATGAACCGCATCGGGTTCGAGCTGCGACGCCTCGAATTCCAGGCTCGCCAGCCAGGCGCCGGTGGCCAGTTCGCGGGCGGCCTTGTCGACCGCGCGCGGCATGCTTTCGGGCCGCTGAAACAGGTAGACCAGCTGATAGCCCGACCAATCGGTCTTCCACAGGTCGCCCCGGGTGATGCGCGCATAGCCGCAGCGCCACTGGCAGGCCGCGCGCAAGGGCCAGCTCCATTCGACACCATCGAGTTGCGCACGCGGGTACTCCACATGCAGCTCGCGCAGGCCGTCGCCCAGGCCGCAGCCGGCTTCGAGCACCTGAGCAGAATCCGGCAGGTGCACCAGCCGCTTCAGGCCTCGCAAGGCGCCGTGCGGTGTCGGGAAGAACGGCGCATCGCGCCAGGCATTCAGCGGATAGAGCAGCGCCAGCACGCCCAACGGCAGCAGCCAGGCCCAGGCCGGCAGGTCACTCGCGACGCCGGAAGCAGCCAGCGACAGTGGGAAGCCCAGCGCAATGAACCCCCGGCGCCAGCCGCTCAGTGGCCACGGCGACCACACGGCCGGCAGCGCACCGATGACCGCAGCGCACAGCAACGCGATGAACAGGGGCGCGGCCAGGGCTCGCAAGCCGACGAAAACGGCCCAGGCCAAGGCCCAGCTCAGCAGCGCTGGCAAGGGCCACATGGACAACAACGAGACAGCCTTGTGGCGAGGGGGAGCCCCGCCCGGCGCCGGGCCGCCCCGAGGCGGGCGACGCCCCTTGGGGGCAGGAGCGGAGCGACTGGGGGGCACCGCAAACTTCAATACTCTCGAAGCTTGACACGCAGCCGTGCAATCGACTGGCTGTGCAGCTGGCACACACGCGATTCGGTGACCTTCAGCACGGCAGCGATCTCTTTCAGGTTCATGTCGTGCTCGTAGTACATGCTCATCACGTACTGCTCACGCTCGGGCAGCACCTTGATACCGGCCACCAGCGCCTCACGCATGCGGTGGTCCTGCAGCTGCGCCAGCGGGTTGAAGGAGTCGTCGGCCACGTGGCGGTCCAGGTAATCCTGGTCGCCGTCGTCGCCCGACATGTCTTCGAGGTAGACCAGTTGCGTGCCGCGCACCTTGCCCAGCAGTTCCTGGTATTCGAGCAGCGTGATGCCCATCTCGCGGGCAATCTCGCTTTCGGCCGGGGCGCGGCCCATGCGCTGTTCCAGCCGGTGCACCGCCGCCTCGATGGTGCGCTGCTGCTTGCGCGTGCCGCGCGACAGGTAGTCGTTGCCGCGCAGCTCGTCGAGCATTGCGCCACGGATGCGCTGCGTCGCGAAGGTCTCGAACTGCACGCCCTGCGCCGCATCGAAGCGGCTCAGCGCATCGGCCAGGCCGATCATGCCGACCTGGATCAGGTCGTCGATCTCGACGTTAGCCGGCAGCTTTGCGATCATCTGGTGGGCCAGGCGGCGCACCAGTCCACTGTACTGCTTGAGCGTGGAGTTCAGGTCCAGCTGGCCTTTGGCGGTGTACATGGATTGCTCCGAGCGATTCAGTTGAGGGCCCACGTGGAAGCCTTTTCTGTTGTGTGCACTGGGGTGTGCACTGGGGTGTGCGTGGCGAAACCAGTCGTCGTAACGGTCGGAGCGTCGCCCGCGGCCGAACGCAGCTGCTCACGCACCAGGCGGCGTAGCTCCGGCGTGGGGGCTTCGGTCGCATCGCAGGCCGGGTCGATGCGGACCCAGTCGCGCAGCACCGCGCCGAGAAAGTCGTCGCCACAGGTTGCGATCTGCATCGCAATGCGTTCCGAGCGCGGCGATTGCGGCGCGGCGCCGAGCAGCAGATCGTGCACGACGAGGCCGGCGCGTTGCGTCAGCAGCTTCATCGCGGCGTAGGCATGGGTCACGCTCGCGGGCCGGTCGTCGGCGAGCAGCAGCGGGCGCACGCGCTGCGCGTCGGGGCAACGCGTGAACAGCCGGCACAAGTCGGAAGCACTAGCGTGTACGAGCAGCACGTCGCAATGCGGCGCGGCCTGCATCACGGCCTGCAAGAATGCGTTGGTCGAACCGGCGGCATCGACGAAGCGAAGCGGCAGGCCGCGCGCTGCGATGTACGACACCTGAGCCGACAGCGGCTCGATGCATTCGGCCAGAT
>JANXTP010000383.1 GCA_025352345.1 Burkholderiales bacterium
GCGGCCTCGTTGTCGCTGGTCTTGTTGATCTCGCGCACCACCTGCGACAGCGGGATCGAGAATTCGCTGCGCCACGGCACCTTCGCTTTCGCCGCGGGCACCTCGTCTGGATGGTTGCCGGTCTCGACCACGCGGCCGCGCAGCGCGCCACCGGTCTCGGCCCACAGGGCAGCGACGGCACGGCCCACCGACGACACACTGAGCGGCGCCGACGCCACCCCGAGGGCCGGCAGCACCACGTTCGAGCTGCCGGTCATGCCGGGCAACGGACGCACGTAGGCGACGTACTCTTTCGGGCAGCTGGCATCCCAGCGGCCGCGCACCAACAGATGGGGCTTGGGGCCGAAGTTGTCGCCCGGGTTGGCCCAGCGGGCCCAGGCATCGCAAGGCCCGCCCATCTGCACATCGTTGACGATCGCCACGTCGTACGGTTTCGGCGTCAGCACGATCTTCGTGTGATCGCCCGGGCTCGGCTCGATCGACAGCACCATCGAGCCTTCGTTGTAGGCGCGCGCCATATCGCTGCGCGGGCCGGTGGCGATGGACTCGCTGGTCGCGGCGGCGACATCATCGTCGTCTTCTGCGCTGCCCTCGGGCAGCAGCAGCAGCCCTTCGAGCACCAGCTGCCCGTTGATGCCCTGCAAGCCTTCGGCACGCATCTGCTTGAACCACAGGCGCAACTCGTCGGCGCTGATCGGATGGCGGTTGCCGGCGATCACCAGGTCACCGCGCAGTTGGCCATTGACCACCGGGCCGGTGGCGTGAGCGCGCAGTGGCCAGAGGTACGCCGGACCCAGCAGATCCAGCGCCGCCAGGGAGGTGACCACCTTGGTGGTGGATGCGAGCCAGAAGGTCTGCTCGGCGTTCAGTGCGGCCAGCGGTTTGACGCTCTGACCGTCGTCGGATTTCTCGGTCCGCTCGACCGGCCGCGCATAGAAGCCGAAACTTTTGAGCGGCACGCCCGAGTCACGCATCGCCGCCATCACCTCGGGCGCCATCGGGTCGGCCGCCTGGGCGAGCGGGCAGACCAGCGCGGCGATCGCGCACAGCAGCAGGTTTCGGCGGAGATGACGCATTCAGCGAGCCTAACGGCAGAAGGCGATTCCGGACGCCTTCCGGGAGGACTGCACAGGTCGAAGTCGTGCGGCTTTGCGCAACAGTGCGCCGCTGCGCACGGCGTTCAGGCCGCTCGCACCTGAGCGCGGGCGCCAGCCACCTGCTGCAAGCCACTCAACACATCGCCGACCAGGATGATGGCCGGGCTGCCCAGGCCGTGCTGCGCGATCAGCTCGACCAGGCCCCCCAGCACCCCGACCGCGTGGCGCTGTTGCGGCAGGCTGGCGTGTTGCACCACCGCCACCGGCGTGCTCGCGGACAGCGCGGGCAGCAGCCCGGTTTGCACCTCGGTGGCGGTGGCCACGCTCATGTAGATCACCAACGTCAGCCCCTGGGCGGCAGCGGCCGCAAGCGTCGGCCAGTGCAGCCCCGACTCGCCCTGCTTCGCGTGGCCGGTGACCAGGATCACGCCGTGCGCATGTTCGCGGTGCGTCAGCGGCACCTGCACGGCGGTCGCGGCGGCCAGGCCCGAGGTGATGCCGTTGACGACCTCGACCTCGACACCGTGCGCCCGCAGGTACTCCGCTTCCTCACCGCCGCGCCCGAAGACGAACGGGTCGCCACCCTTGAGTCGCACCACGCACTCGCCGGATTGCGCCTCGCGCAGCATCAGCTGCTGGATGAAGGCCTGCGGCGTGCTATGGCAACCGCCGCGCTTGCCGACGTGAACGATGCGCGCCGAGCGCCTTGCATAGTGCAGCACGCCATCGCCGACCAGGTCATCGACCAGCAGCACCGTCGCGCGGCGGATCGCACGCACCGCCTTCAGCGTCAGCAGTTCCGGGTCGCCCGGACCAGCGCCGACCAGCCAGACGGTAGGGTGGGAAAGCGCTTCGGTGGAACCAGCAGATGTCGTCATGGGGTTCAATGCCGCAACGGCGCAACGCCGACTTGCGGCATGTTCGCCAAGCCGATGGCGCGGGCGTGGTCCTCGAAGCCTTTGTTCTTCCAGAAGAAGGCGCCCGGCATCGTGGTCGGAATGACCAGCACATAGAACAGCGCACGGCCGATCAGGCTGGTCGCCACCGCGATCGCGCCGACCACAGCCCACCCCAACAGCGTAGCGGTGCCCGGGCCATGGCGCAACAGCATCACCGCCAACAGCGCACAAGCCAGCGCGATGTTGGTGCCCAGCAGCGCATTGCGCAGCAGGAAGGTCTTGCCGAAGGTGGTGGTCTGCACGTAGTAAGACGCCCCGCCCTCGTGTTCGGCACGGCCCATGTCGAGGGCGTGGGCGCGGTGGCCGATGCCTTCGACGATCAACCCGGTGGTCAGCACCAGGCCGCAGACCCAGGTCGCGCCAAAGACGCTCAGATGGCTGAGTGCCAACGTCGGGATCATCACTGCACCCGCCAGCAAGGCGCCCAGCGACAAGGCGCTGCCGAGGAAGGCGGTGGCGACCTGCCAGTGGTTCCAGAACGGCCGGGCCTTGATGCGGTAGCAGCGGTTCATGTGGTACAGGCCGGCCGCGGCGCCCAGCACGGCGATCACGCCGAAGAACGACGCGATGCCGTGCACCACCGGGATGCTGATCAGGCTCGAGATGTCCACGCCAAACGCGCCTTGCCAAATCGCCTGGAACCACGGCGCATCGGGCAGGCTGAAGGCGGTGTGCGCACCCATCGCGCCGACGAAGATCGCGATGCCCAGCCCTTCGCGTGACACCGGCGAATGGCGCAGGTTGTTGAAGCCGCGGTAGAAGCGTTTGGGCTTGCCCAGGTGCATCGTCGACATGAACAGGCCGAACGCCACCAGCATCACATTGACGATCGCCAGCGGCACGTACAGCGCCGATTGCGCGAAGGCGACGAAGCCACCGACGCCAGCCAGCGCGCCGAGGAACGGCAAGGCGAAGGCGCCGGCGGCCATCTGCGCGGCCAGCGTGAACAGCACCAGCGGGTTCTCGCGCGAGCTCAGCCGCATGAGGTTCCAGTGCATCTCGCGGCCCCGCTTCTGATCGATCGCCGGGCGATAGCGGCCCTTGTCGTCCTTGTGGTACTTCAAAGGCATCGAATCGGTGCGCTTCATTTCGTCGGGCAGTTGCTTGATCTGCTGGAAGCGGATGTTCGGCTGCGTGATCTCGGGCGACGGGAAGCCGGGAATCTCCACCCGGGCCTGCTCACGGCCTTCGGGGATGTTCTCGATCACGCCGAAGTCCAGCGCATTGCCGACACAGGCCGCAACGCAGGCCGGCTTCAAGCCCACTTCCAGACGATCGACGCACATATTGCATTTCGACACCTGGCCTTTGACCGGGTCGAGCTGCGGCGCGTTGTACGGGCAGACCCAGGTGCAGTAGCCGCAACCGAAGCAGGTCTCGGGATCCTGCAGCACCGCGCCGTATTCGACGTGCTTGGTGTAGGCCCGCGTCGGGCAGCCTTTGAGGCACACCGGGTCATCGCAATGGTTGCACGCCATCGAGATGTTCATGCGCTTGTAGTCGGGGAAGCTGCCGCCCTCGACGTAACCGACCGAGCGGAACGCCAGGTGTGCCGGGTTGTCGTTCTTCTCGCTGCACGCCGCTTCGCAGGCGTGGCAGCCGATGCAGTTGTCGGCGGTGAAATAGAAGCCGTGCTGCTTGTTGCGGTTCGGGTTGGCTCCCACCGCTGGGTTCTCGTTGATGAACATCGAGCGGCCGACCGGCAGCTTGCCCTCGGTGTGCGCGATCAGATCGATCTTCTGGCCGTAGCGGTTGGCGTCGTCGACAAGCGGGTCGTTCAGGAACGCGTACAGCTGCTCCTCGGTGCGGATTTCCCAGATCTTGCGCTCGGCGGTGGAGGCGCCTGAACTGGAGCCGCAGCCACCGCTGCCGCACTCGGGCTTGCCGCAGCCGCCATGGGCTGCGGGCTTGGCTTCGATGGTGTTCGTCAACATGGTGATGACCCTGGAGATGGCACCCATTCGGATGCAAGTCGGATATCGGATTCGCGATCGACGTAGGCCCACTCGGGCGAGGTGCGCAAGGCTTCCAGCAACTGGTCGAAGCTCGCGCTGTCCGACGGGGCGTACTCGAACCAGGTGAGGAAATCGAACGGCTCGTCGGCACCCAGGTCGCGGCAATGGTGCAGCCGTCGTGCCACCGCGGGCAGGTACTGCAAGCCGATGGCGATGTGCCGCGACTGGGCCTCGAACACGCGGCGGCGCTCGTCCTGGGTCAGCGCCCACCAGGCAGCGTTCTTGCGGATCGGGATCAGCGCAGCGCAGGTCGATGCCTGTCGTCCCAGGCCTTCCTGCTTGCCGACCAGCGCGGTTTTCTCGGCGCGTTCGACATAGCGTTCGTTGCTGGTGATCCCGCGCAGACGCCAGGAGGCCCCCGCAGCGCTGGTCGGCACCTCACCTGCGACCACCGTGAGGGCGCGCACGGCAGGCATCGGCTCCCCCACGACGCAGTGCATCCGCTCGACCCGCCACGCACCCGCATCGCTGCCGATGAAGCTGAACAAGCGAGCAGCGGATGTGGTTGGTGCGGTCATCGGAAATTTGCCGCGCTCAGAACGCGCGGCGTTCGAGGTTCAGGCGCGCCGCTTCCTGCTGATCGACCTTCTCGACGCGCACGGCGTTCTGCTTGAACGCGGGTTGGCGCGAATGCGGGTCGAGCAGGCCGAGCGTCAGACGGTTGACGCAGTCGTGGAAATGGAAGGGCACGAACAGCATGTCGCGGCCGACGCGCTGCGTCAGCTGCACCATCACCACCGCGTCGCCGCGCCGGCTGACCAGCCGCACATAGCTGGCGTGCTCGATGCCCAGTTCCTCGGCCGCGTCGGGGTTCATCTCCATGTACGGCGTCGGGCTGAACTTGTTGCAGTTGCCAATCTTTCCGGTGCGTGTGCGGGTGTGGAAATGCTCGACCACGCGGCCGGAGTTCAGCCAGAACGGGTATTCGGCATCGGGGCATTCGTTGTTGTTGACGAAGCGCACCGCGATCAGCTTGGCGCGCCCATCGGGGGTCTGGAATTGGCCGTCGGTGTACAGGCGCGGATTGCCGAGGTAGTCCTGCCGCAGCTGCATGTCGAAGCCGCCATCGGCCACGCCAGCCGCATGAATCTTTGCCGCGTCGGCTTCGGCCTGCGCCTCGCTGTAGGGCCACTGGATGCCGCGCGCGGCCTCGATGCGGTCGTAGCTCATGCCCGAGATGTCCAAGGTGCGGCCTTCGCCGACGGACAGGGCCTTCATCTCCTCGAACGCGCCTTCCGGCGTGGCCGGGAAGTGGATCTTGTTGCGGTCCTCGAACCGCTTGGCCATCTCGTTGAAGATCCAGAAGTCAGGCTTGCTGTCGGCGTAGGGCTTGAGCACATTGCGCGTCAGGTTGACGCGGCGCTCGGTGTTGGTGTGACAGCCTTCCTTCTCGGCCCAGACCGCGGCGGGCAGGAAGACGTGCGCATACCTGTTCGTCTCGACGTCTTCGTAGACGTCCTGTACGACCAGGAATTCGAGATTCTCCATCGCCTTGACGATGCGCGGCTGGTTCGCCATCGAGGTCATCGGGTTGGTCGCGACCAGCCACAGGCCCTTGATCTCGCCGGTCTCGATGGCGGGGAAGATGTCGGTCTGCGCCAGACCGCGCGCCGGCGGGAAGAAGCTTTCGGAGATGCCCCAGAAATCGGCGACCGTCTTGCGGTCCTTTTCCTTCTCCAGCGCGCGGTAACCCGGCAGCCCTGAGCACGACGACCACTCGCGCGTGCCCATCGCGTTGCACTGGCCGGTGATCGACAGGCTGGTGCCGCCGGGGATGCCGATGTTGCCGGTGATCAGGTTCAGGTTGTTGATGTTGACGACACCATCGGAGCCATGGGTGGACTGGTTGATGCCCATCGTCCAGATGCTCATCGCCGCGGGCGCCTTCGCGTACAGCCGTGCCACGGTGCAGATGCGGTCCTCGTCGATGCCGCACACATGCTGCGCGAGCTTCGGGTCGTAGTCGGCCAGCAGGTCACGCAGTCCGGCGATGCCCTGCGTGTGATTCGCGATGTAGTCGTCGTCCTGCAGACCTTCGTTGAAGATCACATGCATCATCGCGTTGATCAGCACGGTGTCGGTGCCTGGCGTGATCGGCAGGTGGATGTCGGCGAACTGCGCCAGCATCGTCACGCGCGGGTCGACCACGATCAGCGGGAACTTGCGCTTCTCCAGCGCCTCCTTCAGCCGCCAGTAGATGATCGGGTGCTGCTCCGGCAGGTTGGAGCCGAAGGCCATCAGGCAGTGCGTGTGCTCGAAGTCGCCGTAGCAGCCGGGCGGGCCGTCGGAGCCGAAGCTCCGCTTGTAGCCCGACACCGCAGAGGCCATGCACAGCGTGGTGTTGCCGTCGTAGCTGTTGGTGCCGATCTGGCCGCGCACCAGCTTGCCCAGCGTGTAGAACTCCTCGGTCAGCAGCTGGCCTGTAGACACCACAGCGAAAGAATCACGGCCGTACTTGGCCTGGATCTCCTTGATCTTCGCAGCCGTCTTGTCGAGCGCCACGCCCCAGCTCGTCGGCTGGAACGGCAGGTGCGCCTTGTCGCGCACCAGCGGTATCGTGCCGCGGCCCGGTGAGTCGAACAGCTCGTGTTCGAGCAGTCCCTTGATGCACAGCTTGCCGCGGTTCACGTCCGCACCCGCATGGCCGCGGCTGGTGACGATCTTGCCGTCGTCGTTGAGGCCGATCTCGATCGCGCAGCCGGTGGAGCAGTAGTTGCAGGTCGTGTACTTCCATTCCTTGACCTGCTTGGCCGGGATGGAAATGGGCTTGCGTTGGGTCCGTCCGAACAGCATGGTGACTTCCTCGTGCGTCAGACAGCCGTGGTCGGCGCATCCATGCGCTTCGGGCCCGCGACTGGTCGCGGCAGGTCGATGGCGTGCGTGGCGATCTCGCCGCTGTCGAGGTGCACCACGCCAGCCTCTACCTTGACTGCAAACTTCGGCACGCACCCTTCGTCGGGTGCGCGGGCACAGCCGTCACCGAGCGCGATGTTCCAGTTGTGCAGCGGGCAGGCAACGCTGTCGCCGTGGACGATGCCCTGGCTCAGCGGCCCGCCCTTGTGCGGGCAACGATCGAGCAGTGCGAAGACCTGATCGTTGCCGTTGCGGAACACCGCGATGTCCACGCCCTGCGCACGCGACACACGGCGCGATCCGAGCACCGGGATGTCGCTCACCAGACAGATTTTTTTCCACTCGTTCATGCCGTTCTTTCTGCTGACTGCGCTGACGCTGCGCTCATACCGTGATCGCCTCGAATTGCCGCGTGTCGACCGAGGCCTTCTCTAACTCGAACCAGGGATCGGGCTCGCCGTCGAGCGCGGCCTGCAGCTGCGCCCACAGCGCCTTGCGGCCTTCATGGTCGTCGAGGATCTTCTTCTTGACGTGGTCGAGCCCGACCCGGTTCACGTAATGCACGGTGCGTTCCAGGTACCAGCCTTCCTGGCGGTACAGCTCACAGAACGCGCCGGTGTACTCCAGCACCTCCTCGGCCGTCTTGACCTTGACGAAGAAATGCGCCACCTCGGTCTTGATGCCGCCGTTGCCGGCGATGTACATCTCCCAGCCGCTGTCCACGCCGATCACGCCGACGTCCTTGATGCCGGCCTCAGCGCAGTTGCGCGGGCAGCCGCTCACCGCGAACTTGACCTTGTGCGGCGCGTACATGCGCCACATCGCGCGCTCCAGGTCCTTGCCCATCTGCGTGCTGTCCTGCGTGCCCATGCGGCACCACTCGCTGCCCACGCAGGTCTTCACCGTGCGCAGCGCTTTGGCGTAGGCATGGCCCGAAGGCATGCCGATGTCTTTCCAGACATTGACCAGGTCTTCCTTTTTCACGCCCAGCAGGTCGATGCGCTGGCCGCCGGTGACCTTGACGGTGGGGATCTTGTACTTGTCGACCGCGTCGGCGATGCGGCGCAACTCGTCGGCGGTGGTTTCGCCGCCCCACATCCGCGGGATCACGCTGTAGGTGCCGTCCTTCTGGATGTTGGCGTGGCTGCGCTCGTTGATGAAACGGCTCTGCGGGTCGTCTTTCGACTCTTTCGGCCAGGTGCTGATCAGGTAGTAGTTGATCGCCGGGCGGCAGCTCGCGCAGCCGTTCGGCGTGCGCCAGTTCAGGTGCTGGTAGACGCTGGCGATGGTCAGCAACCTGTCGTTGCGGATTGCATCGCGGGTTTCCTGGTGGCTGGCGTCGGTGCAGCCGCACATCGCCTTCTTGGTCGGCGCTTTGGAGTAATCGCCGCCGGCGGTGAACATCAGCAACTGCTCGACCAGCCCGGTGCACGAGCCGCAACTCGCACTGGCCTTGGTCTGTTTGCGCACCTCGTCGAGGGTGAACAGGCCTTTTTCCTTGATCGCCTTGCAGATCGTGCCTTTGGTGATGCCGTTGCAGCCGCACACCTCGTCGGCATCGGCCATCGCCGCCGCCTTGCTGTGCCCTTGGTGGCCGACATCACCGATGTTCGATTCGCCAAACATCAGCTTGTCGCGGATGTCGGAAATCTTGCGGCCCTCGCGAAGGAGTTTGAAGTACCAAGAGCCATCGACGGTGTCGCCGTACAGGCAGGCACCGATCAGCTTGTCGCCCTGGATCACCAGCTTCTTGTAGACGCCGGCATACGGGTCCGACATCACGATCTCTTCGCAGTCGGCGCCGCCCGTGAAGTTG
>JANXTP010000384.1 GCA_025352345.1 Burkholderiales bacterium
GCCGTAACCTCGCTCGCCGATGTGGCTGGCGCCCTTGTCCTCCAGGCCCTTGTTCAAGTCATCGACGGCGGTGAAATAGTCGTCTTCCACCGCAGCCTTGTGCACGGTCACGGCATGGGCCACCTGCACAGCCGCCTCGACGTTGAAGGTCGGCGTGTCGGCCAGCATGCGACCGAACATCGCGATGTCGACACCCTTGCGCGGCTGGCGCAGCAGATTCAACTCGTCTTTGGTGGGTTCCGTCTTGCGTTGGGCACAGGCCTGGGCCAGCTCATTCACGGCTTCGCGCTCTTCGGGGCTGATGTGGGCGAGCTGCTCGATTTCGAGGTCTTCATATTTCTCGGTCTTCTTGTCGGACTTGGGCTTGCCGAAACAACCGGCCACGCTGCGCGCCCACTCGCGTGCCGGCTTGTCGGGCACGTCGGCCGCCGAGAGAACAGCGAACACCTCTTTGCCGAGCAGCTTGGTTCGGGTGCCCAGGTGGCCGTCGAGCGCGGCCTCGAAGGCATCCGACGTGCGCCAAGCCCGCTTCTGGCTTTGCGACGACACGCGCAAGCGCAGCGCGTCGCCCATCAGGGCCGTCTTCGGCCGGCCGGTGTCGTCGCGGTTCAGGTTCGACGGTGGGTAGTTCGTGAGCATGTGGAGTTGCACAAAGCGGGACATGGTGAGTTCCTTTGAATCGATGGCGGTGGGGTTCAGTTCTTGGTGCTTTCAGCGGGCCAGAGGTAGTCGTAGGCCCATTGCTTCTTGACGCCATCACCCCAGTGGACGATGTCGTTGCTCAACGCGATCACATTGGCCTGCTTGCCCATCAAGGGCAGCACGCGGCGCAGGCCGGTGAACAAGGCTTCAATGTCAGGCGCTTCAAGCAGGCGCATGAACCGCAGCGAACTGACCGGTGGTCGGTCGCCGCCCTCGGCGGGCTTGCTCATCGTGACCGCGACGCGCCTGTCGTCGTCATGCTCCACGTGGGCCAGCAGGCCGACGGCAGCAGCCAGACGGTCGCGTCGATAGGCACGGCCCGCGTCGTCCCAGCCAACGGCACACAGGCGCCGATAGAGCTTTTGGTAGTGCGGTGTCAACGTCACCTCAGTCACGTTGCTGGCGCGTCGCAAGGTGGCACGCGCGGCGCGGTTGTCATCCAGATCTTTCCACCACGCGAGCAAGCTCTTGCCCGGTTCGAATTGATCGCTCAAAGGTTTCATGTCGGCCTCCGGTTCGCTGGCGTTTCGCCGTCGGCCGACGTCGGAACGGGTGGATTCTTGCTGGTCTTCCTCGCCTTCTTGGCAGCCGGATCGGCCACCGGCCGGCCAAGGCTTTCGCGGAGTTTGTTGCCGCGCAGGCCCGCCATTAATTTGCGGCGCGCCTCGGCGGCACGGCGCGGGTGCTGGCGCTCGATAGCACCAGCGCCGACAAAGACTTCGTCGAACAGCTGCATGACGGCCTGCTTCAGCGACGCGAGCCATTGTTCTGCCGCAGCGATGCGGTCGAATCCCTGGCCATCACGAGCCGCTGTGATGCGCTTCTCCAATTGCCGATAGAACGCGGGTTCGGTGTTGCCCCAGAAACTCGCGTCGATGTGGCTGAAGTCGCCCCGCGCATCGGCCCCGAACCAAGCGTCCTTGACGCCACTGCGCAAGAAGAACGCGGCGAGTTCGGCAGCGGCAAGGTGCTGGCCCACTTCCACCTCGACCTCGCGTTGCACGTCCTTTGAGCATTCGGCCAGGCCATAGAGGGGAATCCTGGATTCGTACCAACAACGGGCCTTCATGTTGTCCATGTCATAGCCGAACGCCCACAGACTCAAGTTCGCCCCCAACTGCCGGCCGCGTTCGTCCAGCGCGTGGGCAACAACCCGGGCCCGCTTGCGCGAGCGCTTGGCATCGACGCCGGCCCCCGCGACCCAGCCCAGCCACTGGCGGTAGCCGAGCCCGCCGGGCTGTGGGTGCAATGGCAGCCAACCCTCCTTGGTTTCGTAGTACGGCGAGAGCGGGTGTTCCCAGGCGCCTTTGTAGTTCAGCCCGTGGTTGCGCGTGGCATAGCGTTGCAGCCGATGTTCCGACGGTCTTGCACAGATGTCGCAAGCGCCTACGGAAACGTGTTCGAAGTCGAGCCGGATGCGGCGCGGCATGGCCCAAAAAACGTGGTCGGGGTGGACTTGCACTGGAGCCGTCTCGCCATCCAACTTCTGAATCGCAGTGATGTCGGCGAGCCAGGGGAACCGCAGGTGGAGCGCCGTCTTCGTGCGGTCGCCAGACAGTGCGAGAAAGCTGTCTCGCTCCCTCACGTTGAGCCAGAGCCCATGCCACAGACTTCGGTCGGCACTGGCAGCAACGTCGATCAAGGTCGTCAGCGGCCCGCCGCCACGAAGGCCGGTTCGATGCCCGGCGCCGCCCGAAGGCGCATTGATCTGCAAGGTGAGCAGCGCCAGCGCAGCGCACGGCGGGCAGAGCGCCTCGACATGGTCGCGCTTGACGAAGTGGTCGCCGTTGTTCTTGACGGTGTTTTCACCGGGCGAATCGATCAGCAGCCCACCGATGTCGGAGAACTCTTCGGCCTGCAGGCTGCGGTCTTGCATGAAACGCGGGCCATCGCCGTCGAAGACGAAGGCGGCTTCGATGGCCGCGAACCACTCGTGCAGCACGGCAGCCGAAGGCGGAACCTTGAAGCCTTGTCGCCACTCGCTCGCACTGTTGACCCGCGTCGTGCTTTGCAACAAGCCAATCGCGAACTGCGCCAACGCGCCGTTGAAGTCCGGTCGGTCGGCATCGAAAGCGACCACCTCCGGATCGGAAAGGCGCTGCGGCGAGATCCACTCGCGCGCGCCGTTACGCAGGCGCACTGGCATCCATGGCTCGTCGAGCAGATTCATGCATCCTCCCTTGTTGTCATGTCTTTTTCAGAAGGCTGCACTCTCAGGCCAGCGCGCTCATCGTAAGCCCAGCTCTGGCGGCGCTCGGGTTGTCGCCCCTGGGGCGCAGCCCATGCCGAGCCGACGAAAGCACCTTCGATTTGCTCCATGGGCAGCAACACGGACCACTTGCCCTTGTCCGGCAAACTGTCCATCACACGTTGCAGTTCCACCTGCCGCGTGACGGAAGCGGGCTCGACCGGCCGTGCGATCAAACGGGACGCGACGCGTACGGTGCTGTAGGCCCAGGCGTGGCGCGGGTCGTCGCGGTGTATCCACGGTCGCAGCCGATTCCCATCCCAGCGCGCCAGCAGCACAGCGGTGCTGTCTTCGCCCAGACGGGTGGTGGTCTTGGCCTCGCTCCACCAGTCGATGCCGCCGCGCACGTAGCCGTCGGGCAGCTTGAGCGTGTGCTGTTGCGCGAGGCTCGAATCGCCATAGCCGCGACCCTCCGCAGCGTTGGCGCTGGCCTGCAAACCGGGCGGCGTTTCGGCGTCTTCGGCGAACACCGTTTCGATCAAGCGCCTTGCGTCGTCAGGCATCGTGAACTGTCCCGCCCCAAGCAGCTTCGCGCTGCGCCAGAGTTGCGCATGGTCCGGGTACACATGCGCCGCCTTCGGGAACCCCGCCTTGAACCAAGCGGCTTCCGGCGCCTCAGACCACGCGGGACCGAGCACCCACAAACACGGCGGCCCGCGTTGGTCTTTGGCCGCAGGATCGGGCAGGCGTGCGCCCTTGACGTCGCGCGGGTGGCGGCGCAAGCGCCCTGCCCGCTGAATGACGCGGTCGATCGGCGCCAGGTCAGTGACAAGGAAATCCCAGTCGGCATCGAGGCTCTGCTCGGCCACTTGGGTGGCAATGACAAGCCGGCCGGCGCGCAATTCGGGCGTGCTGTCAGGGCCGAAGCATTCGAGCACACGTTGCTCGGTGTCCAGCCGATCACCCAACGCAAAGCGGGCGTGAAAGAGGATGAGCTTGTCGGGCGAAACCGTGCCTTCAAAAAACCGGTGAGCAGCCAACGCATCGGCAACAGTGTTGCGCATCCAACAGGCACATTCGCCGCGCGCCAGCGCCGCCTCGATGGCCGCCACCACCTCGGTTTCGTTGTCGCAATAGTGCGTGGCCACGGTTCGGCGCACGGCCTCGCGGGTGTCGATGGCCTGCTGCACGATGCGATCCGGCGCGTCCGATTGCCACGAAGTCACCAATGGGAAGGCCGGGTCATTCGTCACCGCCGCGAGGGCACAACTGCGGCCCCGCGCATACGCAGCCACGAGCGATTCCTTCATGCGCTGCGGCAGCGTGGCCGACAACAAAATCGCGCTGCCGCCCGCCATCGCATGAAACTCCAGCAGGCGCTCCAGCAACGCCTGCATGTAGGCGTCGCAAGCGTGAACCTCATCGACCACGAGCACCTTGCGCGCCAGCCCCAGCAGGCGCAATGACTGGTGCTTGCTGTGCAATACGGCCGTTAGCGCCTGGTCGATCGTACCCACGCCGGCCGGGGACAACAGCGCGCGCTTCTGATGGTCGGCCAGCCACGCGGTGCAGCGGGCTGTGGCAGATTCATCGCTCTGACGCGCGTCGTCTTCCGCTGCGCCGGGCAACAGCACCGACGACGCGAAGGCTTCGACGAGGTTGCGCTGACCGTGCGCCAGCACCAGGCTCGGGTCACCCTCGAAGAGCAGTTCGTACACCCGCTTTATGCGTCCATACATGGCATTTGCCGTCGCCATCGTGGGCAGGGCGATATAGAAACCGTCGACATGGCCAGAACTGATGAGCCGGTGCGTCAACATGACGGCAGCTTCTGTCTTGCCGGCACCGGTCACGTCCTCGAGCAGGTGAACTTGCGGCTCAGCCGAGATCGTTACTGACGCGGCCCATACCTGCAACGGTGAAGGCGTGGTGATCGATGGAAATAGTTGCGCGAGTGCCATCGGCGACTGTTTGCCGATCGGCAAGATGCCGACGTGGTTCAGCGCCACCTCCGCCTTCCCGAGCGCTTCACGCCAGTAGTCAGGCAGCGGCAATGGCCGTTCAACATTGGCCCGGTACGCGAAGAAATCGGTGTTCGATCCGATCCAGTCCGCCAGTACGGCCAGACCTGCGACCCACCATGACAAGGCCTTGCTGTCGCGTTCAAACTCGGCAGCCGACATCGCCAGCGGGACGCGCGCCGCTTCAGGGGTAAGGAACATGGGCCTGATCGCGGCGCAAAACTCGTTGATCGCGACGGGGTCTTCGGCTCGGTTGAAATGGTGCGTCCACGCAATGGGTGCGCCCAGGTCGGGCGGTTGGCCATGGTGACCAGTGACGGCGCCGGCCCAGGCGTGCAACCCGTCTTGATAGTCTTCCGTCTCGGGCCCGAACCACTCGGCCTCGACAACGCGATCAAACAGGGACTCGCGCCAGAACACCATTCCAAGCGTGTCGTGGCGGACGCCGTAGCTGGCCGCCAGCTTGGGTTGCCGGCCGCGCAACGCCAGAACCGCGTCGGGGCATTGACTTTGAAATGCTTCGGAGAATTTCCCAAGGTCGTGCAGCGCAAGCCAGAAGCAAACCCAGTCGACCAACGCTTCTTCACTCGCCCCGACGGCGCCGGCAAACCACTTACGCAAGCCCGGCGCGCGATTCAAGTACACCCGCCCAACAGCCGCAACATCCAGGCAGTGGTATGGCAATAGGTGGTGTGGCGCACCCAAGTCGCTGGTCGGGCGCGCCTTGCCCCAGTATCTGTAGAAGCTGGCGCCACTCATCCGGGACCACCGCGTCGGCCGATGCGACGGGTCGTGGAATGCTCTCGCCCACTCAAAGCTTGGCTTCCTTGCATGACTCACCTCCAGATGCGCCCGCGCATCTTAGGTGTCCATTTGGCTCAACAGGTGACCGAATCCGTGTCGACGCCTGCTCGAGCCCGTTGAGTCGCCGAACCCGAGACCGTTCAGCCGCCCGTCTTCCAGAAGCGCTTGATCTTCGTGAAGGCCTTCAACTCGGGGCTGGCCGCATCGATCAGGGCCTCGCGTCGTGCCGCCAGCCAGCCGAGCGCGAACATCGCGTGCGGGTCGGCCGGCGCGCGCGGCGCGAACGCGGCGATCGCGATGAGCACGTCACTGACCGCACCGAGCCGCTCCTGCAGCGCGCGCAACACCTTCAGGTAGCGGCGCAGGTCGCGTCGTCCGAACAGCGCGGCGCAGAACTCGGCGGCGTAGCGCAGCCGCTTCGCACGCTTGCGCAGGCGGTGGCGCGCGGTGTCG
>JANXTP010000407.1 GCA_025352345.1 Burkholderiales bacterium
CTGGTCGAGATGAAGAAGGACGTGGTGATCCTGCTCGACTCGATCACCCGCCTGGCTCGCGCCTACAACAACGTGCTGCCGTCCTCCGGCAAGGTACTGACCGGCGGCGTCGACGCGAACGCGTTGCAGCGCCCGAAACGCTTCTTCGGCGCGGCGCGCAACATCGAGGAAGGCGGCTCGCTCACCATCATCGGCACCGCGCTGGTCGATACCGGCAGCCGGATGGACGAGGTGATCTACGAAGAATTCAAGGGCACCGGCAACTGCGAAATCCATCTGGATCGCCGCATGGCTGAAAAGCGCGTCTACCCGTCGATCCTGTTGAACAAGTCGGGCACGCGGCGCGAAGAATTGCTGCTGAAGCCAGAGATCCTGCAGAAGACCTGGATCCTGCGCAAATTGCTGTACCCGATGGACGAGATCGAGGCGATGGAGTTCATCCTCGACAAGATGAAGTCCACCAAGACCAACCATGACTTCTTCGACATGATGCGTCGCGGTGGATGAGCCTACCCGTAAGCTATAATTTCAGGTTCCCCTCCATAGGCAAGTGCGTCGAATCGTTCGACGTGGCTGCCGTAAACACAGCACTGAGATTTCCATGAAAGACGGCATCCACCCTAACTACCGCGACGTCTGTTTCGTCGACTTGTCCAACGGCTTCAAGTTCGTCACGCGCTCGTGTGCCACGGCGAAGGAAACCATCAAGCTCGACGATGGCCGCGAAGTGCCGCTGTTCAAGCTCGAAACCACCAGCGAATCTCATCCGTTCTACACGGGCACGCAAAAGAGCATCGACTCGCTGGGCGGCCGCGTCGAAAAATTCCGCAACAAGTTTGCGCACCTGAAGAAGTAAGCCCGGTCACACACCAGCACGCTCAGAAAGGCAGCCTCGGCTGCCTTTTTTGCATGGTCCACTCCTCACTGAATCCCGCCCTGGTTTCGCAGCGCGCCGTGCAGCGGCTGCCGCGCTGGGCCTTGCTGCTGTTCTGTGCCGCCTATGTGCTGCCAGGACTGTTCGGGCGTGATCCCTGGCGCAATGCCGATGTGAGCGCCTTCGGCTACATGATCGGCATGGCCGATGGCCGATCGCCGTGGTGGATGCCCACCGTGGGCGGCGTGTTGGCCGACCCGGCACCGGTGCCTTACTGGCTGGGGGCGATCTTCATCCGCTTGCTCAGCCCCTGGATCGATCCGGCACTGGCGGCCCGGCTGCCGTTCGCGATGCTGTTGGCGTCAGTGCTGGCGCTGACCTGGTATGCAGCCTATCACCTGGCGCGCACCGAAGCTGCCCAACCCCTGCCCTTCGCCTTTGGCGGCGAGGCCGACCCGGTCGACTACGCCCGGGCGATGGCCGACGGCGCGCTGCTGGCACTGATCGCGACGCTGGGGCTGCTGCAACTCGGACACGAGACGACCCCCGAGCTGACCCAGCTCGCCTGCGTGGCGCTTTTCACTTACGCCATGGCGGCCAGCCCTTCTCGCGGCAGCCATTCGAAGTTCGCTGTGATGATCGGCCTGCCAGCCTTGGCCGGCAGCGGCGCGCCGAGCATTGCGCTGGCACTTGGCCTGGCTGGCAGTGTGGTGTGCGCCCGATCCGCCTATCCGATCGTGCGACGCTTCACGCCATGGGTCGCGGGCGCCACGGCACTGACGGCAGCGATGGCCACCGCATGCGGCCTGTGGACATGGCAGATCGGGAACTATCGCACCGCGGGCAGCGTGACAGCGGTGGCGCGGCAATGGCTGTGGTTCCTGTGGCCGGTGTGGCCGCTGGCGTTGTGGACGCTGTGGCAGTGGCGTCGGCACATCCTGAACCGCCACATCGCGGTGCCGTTGAGCTGTGCAGCGGTGACGGCCGTGGCGAGCGTCGTGATGGGCGGGCAGGACCGCACCCTGATGCTGTCACTGCCCGCCCTGGCGCTGCTAGCGGCCTTTGCACTGCCCACACTCAAACGCAGCACGTCTGCAGCGGTCGACTGGTTCTCGGTGTTCTTCTTCAGCGTCTGCGCGATCGCGGTCTGGATCATTTACGCCTCGCTGCAGATCGGCTTTCCGGTGCGCCCGGCGCAGAACGTCGTGAAGCTGGCGCCCGGCTTCGCCTCGCAGTTCTCGCTGCTGGCGCTGCTGTTGGCGACGGCCGGCAGCCTGGCATGGGTGTGGCTGGTGCGATGGCGCACCGGACGCAACCAGCACGCGCTGTGGAAGAGCCTGGTGCTGCCGGCCAGTGGCGTGGCGCTGTGCTGGCTGCTGCTGATGACCTTGATGCTGCCGGTGCTGGACTACGCGCGCAGCCTGCGCCCGTTGGTCATGCGGGTGGCCCAGCATGTGCCGTCCGAGGCCTGCATCGCGGCGCCCCGCCTGCCCCGCAGCGTGTGGGCTTCGCTGGAATATTTCGGCGGCTTCCAGGTCGATGGCCTGTCGGGTCCGGCAGACACTCGCTGCACCTACCTGCTGCAGCTCGAGCCAAAGTCTGGCAAGCACCCCGCGCCACCCGGGTGGGCACTGGTCGCTCGCGTCACCCGGCCCACCGACCGCAGCGAGTGGGTGGCGATCTACCGCCGCGCGCCGGGTGCAGCTGGCCAGTCGGTGGCACGCTGAACAGCGACAAGGTGACCGGCTCAGCCCGCGATGCCGACCGCGTTGTCAGCGCCCGGATGCGATGCCGTGAGCTCCGGCTCCGGTAATTCCAGCGCGGAGGTGGTGGTCCGAACACGTGCGGCGGGAAACACCAGCTTGAAGCTGGAGCCCTTGCCCGGTTCACTGCGGATTTCAAGCTCACCGCCGTGCCGCTGCACGACGTGCTTGACGATCGACAGACCGAGGCCGGTGCCGCCGGTGTCGCGCGATCGGCTTCCGTCGACACGGTAAAAGCGCTCTGTCAGTCGCGGCAGGTGCTCCTTCGCGATCCCGAGGCCCGAATCGCGCACCTCGAGTTCACCGGCCCCATCAGCGCGCACAACCCACGACACATGAACCGTGCCACCGCTCGGTGTGTAGCGGATGGCGTTGTTGACGAGGTTCGCAATCGCGCTGTGCAGTTCCTGCTCCGCCCCGGCGATCAGGTCACCGCCACCGTCAGGCGTGACCACGCTGCCACAGACCAGCGTATGGCGCCCGGCCGACAGGGCCTCGGCCGCCGCACGCACCTGCGTCAGCAGCTGCTGCACCGGCACCCAACGGTCCGCTGGCGGCCGCGGACTG
>JANXTP010000004.1 GCA_025352345.1 Burkholderiales bacterium
GGCATGGCGGCGGCACTCATGACGCACTCGCTGGCCACGGCAAGGCCACCGCGGCAAGGCAGCGGCTGTCCAACTTGGCATACCTCATCGTGGTGTTCAGCGCCCGGTGGCGCAGCACGTCGGCCACTGACATCTTGATCAGCCACGTGCAGTCGCCGACGCCCACTTCCATGCTGGGTGCAGAAGGCGCCGGCGAAGCAGGCACGGCGGGCGCGCCGGGGGCGCCGGGGGCGGTGATGAATGCCATCAACGATGCGCTGGCGCCGTTTGGCGTGCGCGTGAGTTCGCCGCGGATCACGCCGGAGAAGATCTTGCAGGCGCTGGGGAAGGTGCAGGGGAGGCAGGCTGATGAGCGCGGCATCGGATCGCGAGCCAGCGCCGGCGCTCCTGCACTTGCTCCGCCAGGTGGCGCGTCACTTCGGTGGCGCAGTGGCCGGCGCAGGGATCGGGATCGGCAAGATGTTCGCGATCCGCCAGCCGGCAGCGGTCTTCACGAGGGTTTGGTTCATGAGAAAGGAACTGTCAGGCGCTGGTTGGCCAGGCGCCCCAATGTTGAAAGTGATCGGGACGTAGATCTGTGCGGTCACGTCGCTGACCAGGACAGTCTTCAGGTTCGGCAGGTCCGGTGAAAGCTTCCAAGTCCCTTGGTAAAGCGTCTCAAAGCGCTTGAGCGCCCCCTCGCGCCCCCAGATCGGCGCCCCGCGGGTGACCCAGAGGAAGTTCGGTGAATCGAGCAGCAAGTCGCGTACGGCAGCGATGTCGTGCGCGTTCTGCGCCTTCACGAACTGATCGAAGACCGCCCGGACGTCGTCCTCGCTTGCCGCCCTGGCGACTGTCGACGAGAACGCCAGGACGCCCGCCACGAACATGGCTTCGATGAAGCTTGTGCGCAAATTGGGGAAGAAGTTGGGTGCATTCATGATCGCCTCCAGCGATGTGCGGTTGAGATCTGACCGTGCCATGATCCCGATCACGTCTCGATCCGTCCTTGCAAAGCGGCTGGATTTCTCCTGCAAATCGCCTAAACAGAGCATGAAACTCCACGCGCAAGCGGTCTTCCGCTTTGGCCGCTTCGTGCTGGTGCCCAGCGAACGCACGCTGCTGTCCGACGGCAAGCCGCTCGCAATGACCGGTAAGGCATTTGATCTTCTCGTCACCCTCGTTCGACATCCTGGGCATCTGCTGACCAAGGACGAGTTGCTTCAGGCGGTGTGGCCAGGCGTCGTGGTCGAAGAGGTGAACTTGAGCGTCAACGTTTCGGCGCTGCGCAAGGTGCTCGGCGCGGCGCCCGCTGGCGAATGGATCGAGACCGTGCCGCGACAAGGCTACCGATTCAATGCCGCGGTCGAAGTCAGTGATGTCGCCACAACTGCCCGGATCGCGCCGCTCCTGGAGGCGCCGATCACCGGCGCGTCGCGGTGGGCCAACCGAGTGCCGGTGTTTTCGCGCCGGAGAGTCGCCTTGCCCATCGACGGCCTCTCGGCAGCGGCACTCGCCATGGTGGGCGGCTCGCGCTGGTTCCGGCGGCCCGGAACGACACAGTACGCCTCCGTCGCCGTGCTGCCCTTCGCCGTCGACGGTGTTCAGAGCGCCTACCTTGCCGATGGCGTCGTCGACGGCGTGATCAATGGCCTGACGCGGCTGCGGGATTTGCGCGTCACGCCCCGAGCATCGGCGTTCCGGTTCAAGGATGCGGCTGGCGATCCGGCCGCTGCCGGTCGCGCGCTTGAGGCTGGCGCAGTGGTCACGGGCACGCTTTCACGAAACGGCGACGCCGTCAGACTCGGCGTCGAGCTGTTCGACGTCGCACGGAGCGCGCCGGTATGGAGCACCGCCTATGAGGTGGCGCTGGCAGACTTGCCCAAGCTGGAAGCACACGTCCTGCACGACCTCGCGAGCGTGCTGCGCGACCCGCTCCCCGGCGCGGACGGCACCGGACCCGCACGACACCTCACAGGCGATGCACAGGCTTACCAGGCCTATCTGCAGGGACGCTACCTGTGGAATCAACGCTCGGAAGCGAGCCTGCAAAGCGCAATTGCTCTATTTAACCGGGCAATCGAGCTCGACCCACGTTTCGCGCTGGCCCACGCCGCGCTGGCCGACACCCACACGACCCTCGGCTATCTG
>JANXTP010000063.1 GCA_025352345.1 Burkholderiales bacterium
CCCGGTTGAATATTTTTGTGCTCTGGCCGATGTATACGCCCATCGAAATCACGGAGCCTTCGCCGACCACGACACCCTCGACGACTTCCGAGCGCGCGCCGATGAAGCAGTTGTCCTCGATGATGGTCGGGTTGGCTTGCATCGGTTCGAGCACGCCGCCGATGCCGACGCCGCCGGACAGGTGCACGTTCTTGCCGATTTGCGCGCAGGAGCCGACGGCCGCCCAGGTATCGACCATCGAGTTCTCGTCGACGTAGGCACCGATGTTGACGAAGCTGGGCATCAGCACCACGTTCTTCGCAAGATAGCTGCCGTGCCGCGCCACCGCCGGCGGCACGATGCGCACGCCCGAGGCGCGCACGGCGGCCTCGTCGATGTGTGAGAACTTCGTTTTCACCTTGTCGAAGAAGGTCAGGTCGCCCGCATGCATCAATTCGTTGTCGTTCAGCCGGAACGACAGCAGCACGGCCTTCTTGATCCACTGGTTCACTGTCCACTGGCCGACGCCCTGGCGCTCGGCCACACGCAAGCGGCCCTTGTTCAGGTCGGAGATCACCGCTTCGACCGCTGCGTTGACCTCCGGGTGGCTGGTGGCGGTCAGGTTGGCGCGGTTGTCCCACGCGGCTTCGATGGTGCTTTGGAGGTTGGCGGTCATGGCAGGTCGGAAGAATTCAACAAAGAGATCGGGTGGGGGAGGCCGGGGTCAGGCGCTGCGCAGCGACTTGGCACAGGCCACGATGCGTTCGGCCGCTTCAAGGCAATCGCTTGCTTCAGACACCAGCGCCAGGCGGATTCGCCCAGATCCCGGATTGACCCCACCGACCTCGCGGGCCAACAGGCTGCCTGGCAACACCGCCACATTGTATTGAGCGAGCAGCGCGAGTGCGAACGCCACGTCGTCGGCACTGGGTGCGAGCCGAGACACATCAGCCCACAAGTAGAAACCCGCATCGGGCAGCGACACATCCATCACCGTGGCCAAAAGCGGCGTGACCTGCGCGAACTTCTGACGGTACTGCTCGCGGTTGGCGGCCACATGGGCCTCGTCGTTCCAGGCTGCGATGCTGGCCGCTTGCACCGTCGGGCTCATCGCGCTGCCGTGGTAAGTGCGGTACAGCAGGAAGGCCTGCAGGATGTCGGCATCGCCCGCGACGAAGCCGCTGCGCATGCCGGGCACGTTCGAGCGCTTCGACAGGCTGGTGAACGCCACGAGCCGGCGGAAGTCGCTGCGCCCCAGGTGCACCGCCGCTTCCAGCGAGCCCAGCGGTGGCACGTCGCGGAAGTAAATCTCCGAATAGCACTCGTCCGAGGCGATCACGAAGCCGTGTTTGTCGCTCAGCTCGAACAACGTCTGCCACTCAGCCAGTGGCATCACCGCGCCGGTCGGGTTGCCGGGCGAGCAGACGTACAGCAGTTGCGTGCGCGCCCAGGTGGCCTCGGGCACCGACGCCCAGTCGGCTGCGAACTGGCGCGTCGGGTCGCTGTTGACGAACTCGACTCGCGCCCCGGCCAGGATCGCCGCGCCTTCGTAGATTTGATAGAACGGGTTCGGGCAGACCACGGTCGCATCGTCCCTGCTCGGGTCGATCACCGTCTGCGCCAGCGCGAACAGCGCCTCGCGCGAGCCATTCACCGGCAGCACCTGGCGCGTCTCGTCGACCGTGACGCCGTAGCGGCGGGTGATCCATTGCGCGATGGCGCTACGCAACGCCGGTTCACCGGCGGTGGCCGGGTAGCTGGCCAGGCCCTTCAGGTTGGCGATCAGGGCGTCGGTGACCACTGCCGGCGTTGGGTGCTTCGGCTCGCCGATCCCCAGGCTGATCGGCTTGAAGGCTGGGTTCGGCGTGATCTGTCGGGTGAGTGCTCTCAGGCGCTCGAACGGGTAGGGCTGCAGCGAAGCGAGCAAGGGATTCATCACGGAATTATCAGCGGGCTGCTGGCGCAGTCAGGCGGTGGTGATGGCGCTCGTGACCGGCGGTAACGTGCCCTGCGAGCGGGAATTTCTCACACCGGCGATGCTATGATCTCGCGCTGTAAACGACCCGATGTCATCGGGTTTTCGTTAATAAAATCAACGACTTACGTGCTCCATCACTGACGGGGCGCGCTGGAATCCGCTCTCGTCCATGCGCCTGAATTCCATCAAGCTGTCCGGCTTCAAGTCGTTTGCCGATCCCACCCATTTCCAGCTGCCGGGGCAGCTGGTCGGCGTGGTGGGGCCCAATGGCTGCGGCAAGTCCAACATCATGGACGCGGTGCGCTGGGTGCTCGGCGAAAGCAAGGCCAGCGAGCTGCGCGGCGAGTCGATGCAGGACGTGATCTTCAACGGCTCTGGGCAGCGCAAGCCGGCCGGTCGCGCCAGCGTCGAGCTGGTGTTCAGCAACGAAGACGCGCGTGCCGGTGGGCAGTGGAACCAGTTCGCCGAGATCGCCGTTAAGCGCATCCTGACGCGTGACGGCAGCAGCAGCTACCACATCAACAACCAGCCGGTGCGCCGCCGCGACGTGCAGGACGTGTTCCTCGGCACCGGCCTCGGGCCGCGCGCCTACGCGATCATCGGCCAGGGCACCATCAGCCGGATCATCGAAAGCAAGCCCGAAGAGCTGCGGATGTTCCTGGAGGAAGCCGCCGGCGTCTCGAAATACAAGGAACGCCGCCGCGAAACCGAGAACCGGCTGCGCGACACCCGCGACAACCTGACCCGCGTCGACGACATCCTGCGCGAGCTGAACGGCAACCTCGACAAGCTGGAAAAGCAGGCCGAGGTCGCCGGCCGCTATCGCAGCCTGCAGGACGACGGCACGCTGAAGCTGCACCAGCTGTGGTTCCTGCGCCACCGCGATGCGGCCGGTGAGCAGCAGCGCGTCGAGAAAGACGTCACCGCCGCGGTGTTGGCACTGGAATCGAAGACGGCCGAGCTGCGGCAAGGCGAAGCCGAACTCGAAACCATCCGGCAGGCGCATTACGCTGCCAGCGACGAGTTGCACGCGTCGCAGGGCCGTCTGGCCGAAGCGTCACTGGAAGTCAGCCGGCTCGAAGAGCGCATCCGTTATGTGGTCGAAGGTCGCCAGCGCGCCGAGCAGCGGCTGGCTGAACTGGTGCTGCAGACCGCGCAGTGGGCCGACCGCCGTGCGCAGGCCGAGGCCGAACTCGAACAACTGGCCGAACAGGTCGCCCACGCCGACGAACACAGCGAGGTGCTGGCCGCGCAGGTTGAAGAACAGGCCGACCGTTTGCCCGGCCTCGAAGACGCAGTGCGCGCGGCGCAGTCGGCCGCCAGTGTGCAGCGCACTTTGGTGGCCGGCGTGCAGCAGCAGATCCAGGTGCTGGCCAGCGACAGCCGCAACATCGAAGACCAGAGCCGCCAGCTCGCTGCGCGCCGTGACCGGCTGGTCGCAGAGAGGCGCCAGCTGGTCGCGCCCGATGCCGAGCGCATCGCGCAGCTGAAGCAGCAGTTCGGTGGCGCCGAGGAAACCCGCGAAGTCGCCGACGCACGGCTGACCGAGCTGGGTGAGCAGGTGCCGGCACTTGATGAAGCACGCCGTGCGCGCCAGCGCGAGCTCAACACCGAAGCCGCCCGGCAGACCGACTTCAGCGCCCGGCTCGATGCCCTGCGTGCGCTGCAAGACAAGGTGCAGACCGAAGGCAAGCTGCGGCCGTGGTTGGCCAAGCACGGGCTCGATGGGCTCGCCGGTTTGTGGACGCGCATCCACATCGAACCCGGCTGGGAAACGGCGCTGGAAGCGGCTTTGCGCGAACGGATCAACGCGCTGGAAGTCGGCCGTGTGGAGACGGTGCGCGCCTTCGCTGCCGATGCGCCGCCCGCCAAGCTGGTGTTCTACACACCGCCAGCGGCTGGCACGCCTCAAGCCAATGCGAACGCCACGCTGTCGCGGTTGAGCGATCTGCTGCGCATCGCTGATGTCGACAGAGAGGCCGGCCTGAAAGCGCTGCTGACCGACTGGCTCGAAGGTGTCTACACCGCGGCCAGCCTCGACGACGCGCTGGCGGCGCGCTCGCGCCTGCAGCACGGCGAGGTGCTGATGACGCGTGAAGGCCATGCCGCCAGCGCACACGCGGTGTCGTTCTATGCGCCCGACTCCGAGCAGGCCGGCCTGCTGGCCCGCGCGCAGGAGATCGAGAACCTGGATCGCCAGCTGCGCGCGCAGACGTTGATCGCCGAGGAAGCGCGCAGCGCGCTGATCCGCGCCGAAGCGGCGTACAGCAACGCATCGGAATACCTGGCCACGGCGCGCCGCGAGTCGGCCGAGGCGCAAAGCCGCGCGCACCAGCTGCAGGTCGAGTTGCTGAGGCTGACGCAGCAGGCCGAGCAGACGCAGTCGCGGTTGACGCAGCTCGACGATGAACTCGCCGAGATCGTTGCGCAGCAGGAAGAATTGAACGAGCGCCGTGCCACCGGTGAAGCGCGTTTCGAAGACCTCGACATCGAGCTCGCGGCCACGCAGGAACGCCATGCCGAGCTCGACGACGCGGTGATCCAGGCCGAGCGCACCCTCGCCGCAGCGCGTGAGCAATTGCGCACGCAGGAACGCCAGGCGCAGGAGTCGCAGTTCGCTTCGCGCTCGCTGGCGGCGCGGCGCAGCGAGCTGCAGCGCGGCATCGAGACGGCCGTCCAGCAGGTGGCCAACAACGCGCTGGCGGAGGCGCAACTCAATGAGGAGCTGGTGCGCTACACCGACGCCTCGGCCCAGGCCGGCTTGCAGGACGCGCTGGCGCTGAAGCTGGACCGCGAAGCGGCGCTCGCTACCCAGCGCAGTGAATACGACGACCTGACGCTGCGCCTGCGCCGCGCCGACGAGCAGCGGATGGTGCAAGAGCAAAGCCTGCAGCCGCTGCGCGACCGCATCACCAAGCTGCAGCTCGAAGCCCAGGCCGCGCAGCTCGGTGGCGCGCAGTACCTGGAGCAGCTGGTCGCCGCCAACGTCGACTTCGAGGGGCTCGCTCAGGGCATCGAAAGTAACGGCGTGCGGCTGCATGGCTTGCAGACCGAGATCGACCGCATCAACCGCGAGATCACCGCGCTCGGTGCGGTCAACCTCGCTGCGCTCGAGGAGCTGAGCACTGCGCGCGAACGCAAGACCTTCCTCGATGCGCAGAACGCCGACCTGATGGACGCGATCGGTACGCTCGAAGGCGCCATCCACAAGATCGACCTCGAAACCCGCGACCTGCTGGGCACCACTTTCAACCAGGTCAACGAGCATTTCGGGCGGATGTTCCCGACGCTGTTCGGTGGTGGTCAGGCGAAATTGGTGATGACCGGTGACGAGATCCTCGACGCTGGCGTGCAGGTGATGGCGCAGCCGCCGGGCAAGAAGAACAGCACGATCCACCTGCTGTCGGGCGGCGAGAAGGCGCTGACCGCGATTGCGTTGGTGTTTGCCATCTTCCAGCTGAACCCGGCCCCGTTCTGCCTGCTCGACGAGGTCGATGCGCCGCTCGACGACGCCAACACCGAGCGCTACGCCAAGCTGGTCAAGGAGATGGCCAAGGGTACGCAGTTCCTGTTCATCAGCCACAACAAGATCGCGATGGAAATGGCGGTGCAACTGATCGGCGTGACGATGCAGGAGCAGGGCGTGTCGCGAATCGTCGCGGTGGACATGGCTGCAGCCGTCAGCTTGGCGGAAGCGGCATGACCAGCGATTTGACGCTCGCACTCGCGGTGCTTGGCGGCGCGGTGCTGATCGGCGTGGTCGCGCACGGCGCTTGGCAGGCGCGCAAGGCCGGGCCGAAAAAAGCGGACCTGGCGACGGCGCGTGCCGAGCCGCGCGAGCCTGTGCTGGGCGCGACCCCGCACGACACGGTGCCTGGCGAGTACCCGCAGCACGATGATCCGAACGGCCGCGTCGCGCCGCACCTGGACGATGCCGCACTGCCGCTGGACAGCGCCGTGGCCGGCCGTTCCCTGCCGCGCCGCGCGGCGCCGCGGGTCGATGCGCTGATCGACGTGATCGTGCCGCTGACACTCGATGCACCGGTCACCGGCGACGCCGTGCTGTCGCATCTTCCGGGCAGCCGGCGTGCGGGCAGCAAGCCCTTCTTCATCGAAGGCCTGAACGCCGACAGCGGGGAGTGGGAGCCGCCGCTGCCGGGCCAGCGCTACGGCGAGCTGCAGGCCGGCCTGCAACTGGCCAACCGCACCGGCGCGCTGAACGAGATCGAGTATTCAGAATTCGTGCAGAAGCTCGAAGTCTTCGCCGACGCGATCGGTGCGATGGCCGACTTCCCCGACATGCGTGAGGTTGCGGCACGCGCGCGCGAGCTCGATGCCTTTGCTGGCGAACATGATGCGCAGATGGCTGTGCAGCTGCGTGCCCGCAGCGCCGCCTGGAGCATCGGCTATGTGGTGCAGCAGGCCTTGCGCCATGGCTTCGTGCCTGGCGTGTTGCCGGGTCGGCTGGTGCTGCCGTCCGCCGAAGACGGCGCGCCGCCGGTGCTGACGCTCGGTTTCGATTCGCAGGCGGCGCTCTCCGACGACCCGAACACCGCCGCGCTGCGCGAGCTGGCGCTGGGCTTCGATGTGTCGCAGACCGATCCGTCCACCGTGCCGTTCGCGGCCTGGCATGCGAGTGCCTTGGGCCTGTCGCAGGACCTCGATGCCGACATCGTCGACGACCGTGGGCAGCCGCTGACGGCTGAGGGCTTCGCCTTCATCGACAGCGAACTCGTGCAGCTGTATGCCGCTTTGCAGGCCCGCGATCTGGCCGCGGGCTCTGCGGCCGCGCGGCGTCTGTTCAGCTGACAGCCCACGCGGCCGCAGCATCGGCATGCGATGAGCGAGCCTGAACACGCGCGCCGCGCCGCCGAGTTGCGCGCGTTGCTGCAACAGCATGCGCACCGCTATTACGTGCTCGACACGCCGCAGATTCCTGATGCCGAATACGACCGGTTGTTCCAGGAGCTCGAAGCGATCGAGGCTGCATACCCGGAACTGCGCCGCGACGACTCACCGACGCAGCGGGTGGTCGGTGGTGTGCTCGACGGCTTCGTCGCGGTGCGGCATGCGGTGCCGATGCTGTCGATCCGCACCGAGACTGACACCGAACCCAGTGGCGCCGTCGCATTCGATGCGCGGGTGCGCCGCGAACTGGTCCTGACCGACGCCGATCCACCCATCGAATACGCCGCCGAATTGAAGTTCGACGGTTTGGCGATGAACCTGCGTTACGAAGCCGGCGTGCTGGCGCAGGCGGCCACACGCGGCGACGGCGAGACTGGCGAGGACGTGACGCAGAACATCCGGACGATTGCGCAGATTCCGCGCCGGTTGCACAGTGACGCGCCACCAGCAGTGCTCGAAGTGCGCGGCGAGGTCTATATCCGCCGCGAAGATTTCGAGGCGCTGAACGAGCGCCAGCGCGCGCTGATCGCGCAGGGCGCAAAGAACGAGAAGACCTTCGTCAACCCGCGCAACGCCGCCGCCGGTGCGGTCCGCCAGCTCGACCCGGCGATCGCCGCCAAGCGCCCGCTGAGCTTCTTTGCCTACGGCCTGGGCGAGGTGCAGGGCTGGGGCGTGGACAACAGCGCCTTGCCCACCACACACAGTGCGCTGCTGGACGGGCTGGCCACCTTCGGCCTGCCGGTCAGCACCGAGCGTTCGGTGGTCACGGGCGCCGAGGGGCTGGTCGGCTTCCATGCGGCGATTGGCGCCAAGCGCGATGCGCTGCCGTTCGACATCGACGGCGTGGTCTACAAGGTCAACGACCGCGCACTGCAGCAGCGCCTGGGCTTTGTCACGCGCGAGCCGCGCTGGGCAGTGGCGCATAAGTATCCGGCGCAAGAGCAGATGACCCGACTGCTGGGCATCGACATCCAGGTCGGCCGCACCGGCAAGCTGACGCCGGTGGCGAAGCTGGCGCCGGTGTTTGTGGGCGGCACGACTGTGAGCAACGCGACGCTGCACAACGAAGACGAAGTGCGGCGCAAGGATGTGCGCGTGGGCGACACCGTGATCGTGCGCCGCGCCGGCGATGTGATCCCGCAGGTGGTGGGTGCGGTGCATGACCCCGCGGCAGCGGAAGGTGCACGCGGTGAGCCCTTCGACCTTTATCAACGCTTGGG
>JANXTP010000080.1 GCA_025352345.1 Burkholderiales bacterium
CGACCTGGGCTCGAACCAGGGACCTACGGATTAACAGTCCGGCGCTCTACCGACTGAGCTATCGAGGAACAGCCTGTGAGTATAACGGGCTCCGGCGGGTCTGGATGTGGTCTTTCCGAACTCGGTACGCAATCGTTCGCACACCCGCGCTTCGAATCAGCCTGCGGCGTTCGCCGCAGCCGCGCCACGGCGGCTTTGCACCGCTTGTGCCAGCAGGCGCAGCAGTGGCTCGGTGTCGGCCCAGGCCAGGCAGGCGTCGGTGATCGAGACACCGCGCGCCAGCGCCTGGCCCGGAATCAGGTCCTGCCGCCCGGCTTCCAGGTGGCTCTCGACCATCACGCCGGTGATGCGCTTTTCACCCGCGGCGATCTGCGCGGCCACGTCGCGCGCTACCTCGATCTGCTGCTGATGGCGCTTCTCGGAATTGGCATGCGAGAAATCGATCATCACCTGTTCGCGCAGGCCCGCTGCGCGCAGCACCTCGCAGGCGGATGCCACATCGGCCGCGTGGTAGTTGGGCTTCTTGCCGCCGCGCAGGATCACATGGCAGTCGGCGTTGCCGCGCGTCTCGAAGATGGCGGCCTGGCCCATCTTCGTCATGCCGATGAAGGCATGCGAAGCGCGGGCCGCCACCACCGCGTCGGCGGCCACGCGCACGCCGCCGTCGGTGCCGTTCTTGAACCCGACCGGACACGACAGGCCGGAGGCCAGCTGTCGGTGCGTCTGGCTCTCGGTGGTGCGCGCGCCGATCGCGCCCCAGGACACCAGATCGGAGATGTACTGCGGGCTCAGCAGATCCAGGTATTCGGTGCCCGCCGGCAGGCCGATGTCGGCGATGGCCAGCAACAGCTCCCGGGCGCGACGCAGGCCTTCGTTGATGCGGAAGCTGCCGTCCAGCCGCGGGTCGTTGATGTAGCCCTTCCAGCCGACCGTGGTGCGCGGCTTCTCGAAGTAGACCCTCATCACCACCAACAGCTCGTCGCACAATTCATCGGCCAGCACCTTCAGGCGGTGGGCGTAGGCCAGGGCCTCGTCGTGGTCGTGGATCGAGCACGGCCCGACGACCACGATCAGCCGGTCGTCGGCACCGCCCAGCACCGCCGCCACCGCATCGCGCGACTCGCACACCAGGGCCTGGGCTGCGGCGGGCATCGGCAGTTCGTCGAGCAACAGCGCCGGTGAGATCAGCGGGCGCACTGCACCGATGCGCAGGTCGTCGACGCGCGTCGTGTCTTCGGTGGCGAGGGGCGAAGTGGGGCTCATGAAGCTCAGAGATTAGCAGCCGAGCTGCATCGCCAGGTCGATCAGGCCAGTGGCGAAGAAAGTATTCGCCGGGTCGGGCCGGTCGGTATTGGCGCAGTTCGGCCCGTATTCGCGCGGGCGCTCGACATACGCCGTTTGCAACCCGCAGCCGCGCGCGGCATCCAGGTCGTTCTGGTGTGCGGCGACCATCATCACCTGCTGCGGCTGCACATCGCAGACGTGGGCCACGCCAAGGTACAGCTTCGGGTCGGGCTTGTAGACGCCGAAGGTTTCAGCCGACAAGATGGCGTCCCACGGCAACCCGGCGCGCTGTGCCATCTTGAAAAGCAGACCGAGGTTGCCGTTCGACAGCGCGCAGATCGTGTAGGCATCCTTCAGCCGCATCAGGCCCTCGATCGCGTCTGGCCAGGGATCGAGCTGCTCCCAGGTGCTGTTCAGTTCGCGCTTCTGCTCGTCGCTCAGGTGGGTGATGCCGTGGCGGGCCAGCAGGTCCTCGAGCATCTGCAGGTGCAGGTCGTCGAAGCGGGTCCAGCCCAGCTCGCCTGCGTTGACGCGTGCCAGCGCCGGTTGGTAGCCCGCGCGCCATTCGCGCGCGAAGGCGTCGCCATCGACAGACAGGCCCAGCGCATCGACCGCGCGGGCAATGCCGCTGTGCCAATCGACCACGGTGCCGAAAACGTCGAAGGCAAGGACTTTCAGGGGGAGTTCTGAGGGTTCAGCGCGAGGGTCGGTGTTCATGCAGGTTCCAGGAAAGATCAGACGGCCCTTGCGGCAGGGGCCACCTCGATGACAGCCCGCCATTTTGCCGCGACCGCTTCGGGCTGTGCCGCCGCCGCCAGTGCCCGCACCACGGCCACCGAACCCACGCCGCTAGCCAGCACCTCGGGCAGCCGGGCCTCGTCGATGCCGCCGATCGCCACCAGCGCGTGGTCGCGCATCAGGCGTGCATAGGCGGCCAGGCGACCGGGTCCCTGCGGGACGGTGGGCATCACCTTCAGGTTGGTCGGATACACCGCGCCCATCGCGATGTAGCTCGGGTTCAGGCGATCGACGCGCAGCATCTCGGCGTAGCCATGGGTGCTGAGCCCCAGTCGCAGGCCTTCGCTGCGGATCGCCGGCAGATCCGCCGCATCGATGTCTTCCTGGCCAAGGTGGACGCCGTAGGCACCGGCGCGGATCGCGGCCTCCCAATGGTCGTTGATGAACAGCAGCGCGCCGGTGCCGCGCACCGCGTCGACCGCGATGTCGACCTCGCGCTGCACAGCCGCCACATCGTCGGACTTGAAGCGCAGCTGCACCGTGGTCACGCCCGCTTGCGCCATGCGGCCGACCCAGGCGGCATTGGGCAGCACCGCGTACAGGCCGAGCGCCTTCGGGCAGGCGGCGAATGCGGCGCGGCGCGGATGCGGTGCGAGGCCGAAGTCGACCGGCGCATCGGGCCAGGTGCCGGCATCGAATTCACCCATGCGCTGGGTGCGGGCGCGCCACGCCAGCGCCACGCATTCGGCATCCGCCTCGATGAAACCCAGCGCGCGCGCCGCCTGCTTGGCGGCGCGGTAGGCATGTTCGGCGTGGTGGTACTGCGCGGGCGATTCGTCGGAGACCGGCAGCCCGACGGCCGCGCGGTGCGCCTCGACGATGGCCTGTGCCATCGCATCGACGGAGGCGCTCATTCGTGGTGCCAGAACGGCGTGCCCAGCACCGGCGTGCTCGGTTGTGCCGCCTGCTGCTCACCCATCGCACCAGCGTGGTACGCGCTGCGGCCCGCCTGCACCGCATCGGCGAACGCGCCGGCCATGCCCACAGGATCCTGCGCCAGCGCCACCGCGGTGTTCAGCAGCACACCGTCGTAGCCCCACTCCATCACCTGGCAGGCATGCGAGGGCCGGCCCAGGCCGGCGTCAACGACCATCGGCACGCCGAGGCGTTCACGCAGCACCTGCATCGCATACGGGTTGACCGGGCCGCGGCCGGTGCCGATCGGCGCTGCCCACGGCATCACCGCCTGGCAGCCGACATCGACCAACCGCTGGCACAGCACCAGGTCTTCGGTGCAGTACGGCAGCACCTGAAAGCCGTCCTTGATCAGCCACTCTGCCGCTTCGACCAGCTTCAGCGTGTCGGGCTGCAGGGTGTAGTCGTCCCCGATCAGTTCGAGCTTGAGCCACGGCGTGTCGAACACCTCGCGCGCCATCTGCGCGGTGGTGATGACCTCCTGGATGCCGTGGCAGCCGGCAGTGTTCGGCAGCACCGGCACACCCAGGGTTCGCAGCAGCCGCCAGAAGGCATTGCCGGCATCGGCGTTCGACGCGCCCTGGCGGCGCAGCGACGCGGTCAGCATCGCCGGCCGCGCGCGCCGCACCGCATCTTCCAGCACCTGCGGCGATGGGTAGCGCGAGGTGCCGAGCATCAGCCGGCTGGCGAAGGTCTGGCCGTACAGCACCAGCGCGTCGGCCACCGCGCGGGCTGTGTTTGTCGGAATGTCAGACATCGTGTTCATTGGAAAGGGCCAGGCTTCAGCCGCCGGTGACCGGCGCAATCACATCGATGCGGTCGCCTTCACTCAGCGGCGTGTCGCGGTAGCGGGTGTTCGGCACGAAGCTCATGTTGATGGCGGCGGCGAACGGCGGCGTGGGTTGCAGAACGGCGATCGCATCCGCAAGTGTGGCACCGGCCGGCAGCTGATGCGTCTGGTTATTGATGTGGACCTTCATAGGGCAGCACCCACCACCGATTCGACGCGCAGCGCAAACTGCGCGGCCAGCGCGCTGTGACCGCTCTCCACGCACTGCATCACCGCATCAAGCATCGCCGGCGCGATCAGGAAGCCGTGGCGGTACAGGCCGTTGATCTGCAGGCGGCGAGGGCCCAGCCAGCGCAGCGCGGGCAGGTTGTCGCGCAGCGTCGGCCGGCATTGCGCGGCCATCTCGATCACCCGCGCTTCCGCAAACCCGGGGTGCACGGTGTAGGCCGCGCTCAGCAGTTCGAGCGTCGAGCGCACGCTGGCCGGCGACAGGTCGTCGGACTCGATCTCGGTGGCACCGATGACGAACACGCCGCCTGGCTTCGGCGCGATGTACAGCGGGTAGCGTGGGTGCAGCAGCCGCGTTGGCCGCGCCAGCGTGACCTCGGGCGCATGCACGCGGATCACCTCGCCGCGCACACCACGCAGCGCTGACCAGTCGGAGCGTGCACCGAGGCCGCGGCAGTCGAACAGCCAGCCGGCGTGGTTGACGAAGTCCGCCGGCGAGCGCGGGCTGTTCCAGTGCAGCGCCACATCAAGAGTTTGCAAGCGATGCAGCAACGCCGCGAGCAGCTCGCGGTTGTCGAGTTGGCCTTCGCCGGGCAGGTACAGGCCCTGCGCGAAGCGCTCACCAATGGCCGGCTCCAGCCGGGCCACCGCACGGGCATCGAGGGTGTCGACCGCAGGCAGCTGCGGCATCGCGCGTGCGGTGGCCGCCAGTTGCTGCTGGAACCGCATGGCCTCGGCGGCATCCTGGCGATGCCACAACACCAGCGTGCCTTGCTGCTGGAAGAACACGGGCGCGCCCAGTGTGGCGATCAGCTCGGGCCAGCGCACCAGCGCATGGCGGCCCATGCGCACGACGCCGAGCTCGGTGACTGCCGATTCGGCCAAAGGGGCCAGCATCGCCGCGGCGACATGGGCGGCAGATGCCGGCGCATCGTGCGCACTGGCGTCATACAGATCGACGGAGTGACCTGCGCCTGCCAGTTCGCAGGCGAGCAGACGCCCCATCAGGCCGGCACCCAGCACCACCGTGCGATCGGTCCGGCGGTTCATGCCCTGCCCTCCGCCGCATAATTTTCGACATGACGTCTGACAACAAAGCGGCCGACAAAGCCACCGACACCACCACCCTGCCCCACCGCTTTCGCTATGCCCGCGTGCTGTCGATCGCCGGTTCCGACAGCAGCGGTGGCGCCGGCATCCAGGCCGATCTGAAAACCTTCAGCGCGCTCGGCTGCTACGGCATGACCGCGATCACCGCCATCACCGCGCAGAACACGCTGGGCGTCAGCGCCATCCACGGCGTGCCGGCCGAGGTGCTGCGCGCGCAGATCCACGCGGTGCTCGACGACATCGGCGCCGACGCGATCAAGATCGGGATGCTGCATTCGCCGGAGGCCGTCGGCGTGGTGGCGCAAGCCCTGGACGACTACCGCATCGCCCACGTGGTGCTCGACCCGGTGATGGTGGCCACCAGCGGCGACCGGCTGATGGCACAGGAAACGGTGCAGGCACTGGTGACGGAGCTGTTTCACCGTGTGACGCTGGTCACGCCGAATCTGGACGAAGCGTCGCTGCTGCTGGGCCGCCAGATCACCCAGGCCGGTGAGTTCGACGCCGCCACACGCGACCTGCTGGCGCTCGGCGCACCGGCGGTGCTGCTCAAGGGTGGGCATCTGGCCGCCGACGAGGTGGTCGATGTGCTGGCAACCCGCAGTGGCATCACGCAACGCTGGGCCTCGCCACGGATTGCCAGCCGCAATATCCATGGCACGGGTTGCACGCTGTCGTCGGCGATCGCAGCCCACCTGGCGCTGGGGCTGGGCCTGCCTGAGGCGGTCGCGGAAGCGCGGCGCTATGTGCTGGCAGCGATCACCAGCGGCGCAACAGTGCACACCGGCGCCGGGCACGGCCCGCTGAACCACGCTCACGCGCCACAGGCGATGCGTCTGTTGCCGATCGGCAAGGGCGGGCTTCGGTAAGGACATTGAGAAAACAGGCAGATGGCCAGCAGCCAACCCAGGACGATACCAATGCCGCCTTCCCATGCAACGCAAAGGCGGCAATGGCTGGCGCTGTCGGGCTCTACAGCGCTGTTGGCGATCGGCGGCGCCTGGCCGCGCGCCGCTCATGCAGGCGCCGAGGAAGCAGCCCTCGATCTGCAGCGTGACTGGGAGATCGTCAAATACCAGGCCCCGGCATCAGAGCGGATCAGCCGTTTCGAAGCGTTGGCCGCCAAGGCGCACCGCAGCACCGAGCAATTCCCCAGCAGCAGCCCGGTGCTGATCTGGGAGGCTGTGATCGTCAGCTCCTGGGCCGAGGCCAAGGACGATCTGGGCTCGCTGGATCTGGCCAAGCGGGCCAAGGCCTTGTACGAAGCCGCGCTGAAGATCGATGCCAGCGCCTTGGGCGGCGGTGCCTATACGGGCCTCGCGGCGCTGCACTACAAATTGCCCGGCTGGCCGCTGAGCTTCGGCGACGAAGACAAGGCACGCGCGCTGTTGCAACAGGCACTGGCGATCAATCCGCAAGGCGTCGACCCCAACTATTACTACGGCGAGCTGCTGGTCGAAACCCGGCGTCCGCAAGAAGCGGTGGCCTACCTCGAACGCGTGCTGCAGGCCCCCGCGCGACCAGGCCGTGAGATCGGCGATGCCGGACGGCGAGACGAGGCGCGGGCGCTGCTCGACAAGATCAGGACGCGTTGACCCTCCCCTGGGCCTGCGGTGGGGTCCGGTGCCGGTGGCGGCGATGGTTTCAAGGCTCGTCACTTAATTTCGACTTCATCGCGGCGGCGCACGATGACCCACTGGATTGGTGTTCAGTTCTGCCTCGGGAGTCCTCATGTTCACTGCCATGTGCGCGCATGTCCACGCGCCTGATGGCCACTGCGAGTTCACCGCGCGGCAGCGGCGGCTGCTCGCACTCGGCGTGGCCGGCGTGGCGATCGCAGCAACCCTGAGCCCGTTGGCAGCCCTTGCGGGCGGTGTCGAGGATGCGGTGGTCGGGCTGCAGCGCGAATGGGAAGTGATCAAGTACCAGTCGATCAACTCAGAGCGCGAAAAGCGCTACGAAGCGCTGGCCGTCAAGGCGCACCAGGTCAGCGAAACCTATGCCGGCCGCAGCGAGGCGCTGATCTGGGAAGGCATCGTCACGGCCTCCTGGGCCGCCGAGAAAGGTAGCCTGGGTGCGCTCAGTCTGGCCAAGAAGGCCAAGGCAATGTACGAATCGGCGATACGGATCGACGGCAATGCACTGGGCGGCTCTGCGTACACCAGCCTGGCGGTGCTGTACTACAGGGTGCCCGGCTGGCCGGTGAGCTTCGGCGACACAGACAAGGCGCGGGAACTGCTTCAAAAAGGCCTGTCGCTGAACCCCAAGGGCATCGACCCGAACTTCTTCTACGGCGAACTGCTGTCGCAGACCGAGCACCCCGATGAAGCGCTGACCTACCTGGAGCGTGCGCTGCAGGCCCCGCCCCGCCCGGGCCGACAGATTTCCGATGCAGGGCGCCGCGAGGAGGTCCGCGCGCTGATCGCCAAGATCAAGGCCCGCTGACCACGGCCAGCGCGGCACTGTTGTCCGGTTCGGTCACCGGGGGCGGTGACGGTGGCCGGCTGATGGGCCGCAGCGTCACCTCCACGCCGGAACCATCGGCGCGTGCGCCGATCGCCACCGTCAGACCATGCAGTGCAGCGATGCGCTGCACGATCGACACGCCGAGCCCACTGCCGAACTCCTGCTGCCCCGCAGGGCGATAGAAGCGCTCGCCCATCCGCGCGATCTGCGCTGCGGGCAAAGGCTCGCCGTCGTTGTCGACCTCCAGCCGGTCAGGCAGCACGTGCAAGGTCACCAGCGAGCCCGCTGGGGCGTAGCGCACCGCGTTGTCGAGCAGGTTGCGCAGCAGCACCGTCAGCAGATTGGCATCGCCGCTCACCGGCATCGGCGTCACGCCCTCCGGCGGCCACTCACACGCCAGCTCGATGTGCCGCCGCTCAGCCAACGGCAGGCAGTCGCTTATCGCCTGCTCCACCACTTCAGGCCATGGCACTGGCGTCGTCATCAACAGCTGGCCGCTGGACTCCAGCGCCGACTCCAGGCGCGACAGCGCCAGCATCTGCGTGACCAGGCGATCCAGCCGGTCCATGCCGCTGCTGAGCTTGGCCTCGGCCTGCTCGCGCTCGACACCATTGGCGGCGCGGCGCACCACGTCCCACTGCGCGCGCAACACCGCCAACGGCGTGCGCAGTTCATGGGCCGCATCGGCGGTGAAGCGCCGCTCACGTGCCAGTGTTTCCTCGATCCGCTGGAACAGGCCGTTCATCGCGCCAACCAGCGGCTTCAATTCCGTCGGCGTGAGGCTGTTGGGGATCAGGCGCAGGTCGGTGGCATCACGCGCCTGCAGCTCGGTGGTCAGATCGCGCAACGGGGCCAGCGCACGTCGCACCGACAAAGCCATCGCGATCAGCAGCGCGGGCAGCACCAGGATCCACGGTGTGATCTGGCTGGCCGTCACGCTGTAGACCAGTTCGTCGCGCTCCTTGATCCGTTGGCCCGCGGCCACCAGCCAAGCACCGGTCGCCGATTGCAGGTAATAGATGCGCCAGGGTTTGCCTCGCAGTTTTTCATTGCGAAAGCCGACCGCCTCTGGATAGCGCATCAACTGCACCCCTTCTCGATCGGAGAGCACCAGCGAGCCGTTGGCGTCCCACACCGCCAGCGCCAGGTCGCGCACATCGGCTGCGCCCGACTCGGCACGGCCCTTGGCCGGCAGCGGCGGCGACAGATTCGACTGGTAGGCATCGGAGCGCAGCGTGGCCTGCACCTGCCGGGCCAGGCGGATCAACTCGGCGTCGTACAGCTCGTTGACCTCGCGGCGGGCCTGGTTGATCGATACGTACAGCGCCACGCCCCAGACCAGCGGCGCACAGATCAACAGGTACAGCAGCAGCCGGCGCTGCAGGCTCATGAGGTGACTGCACCCGAGCCCAGCGCATAGCCGACCCCGCGCACGGTGCGCACGATGGCGGGATCGATCTTGCGGCGCAGGTGGTGCACATGCACTTCCAGCGAATTGCTCGACGGATCGCCGCCGCCCCAGTCGTAGATCATCTGCTGCAGGTGCAGCTTCGACAACACGCGCTGCGGGTGTTTCAGCAGCGCTTCCAGCAAGGTCATCTCCAGCCCGGTCAGCTCGACGGTCGCGCCGTTCCAGCGCACCAGCTTGGTCGCCGGGTCGTACTCCAGCGCGCCGTGCTGCCACACCGATTGCGCGCGACCGGCCGAACGGCGCACCATCGCGCGCAGGCGCGCCGCAAGTTCATCGATGGTAATGGGCTTGACCAGGTAATCGTCGGCCCCGGCATCCAGCCCGGCAATGCGCTGCTCGACGCTGTCGCGCGCGGTCAGGATGAGCACCGGCACCGCCTGTTCGAGGTTGCGCCAGCGCTGCAGCCAGACCATGCCGTCGGTGCCAGGCAGGCCGAGGTCGAGCACCACCGCGTCGTAAGGCGCACTCAACAAGGCGGAATTCGCCTGCTGGCCATCGCCGAACCAGTCCACCACGTTGCCGAGTTGACGCAAGCCGGTGATCAACGCGTCGCCGAGCAAGGAGTCGTCTTCAACGATGAGCAGGCGCATGTCGGACCTTCGCGGGCCTGTGGGGTGACCCTGCACACGGATTATCGGGATGTGCGGGGGGCGGTGCATCGACTCGATCGCGCGCCGTATTGCGCAGCACCGAGTCATCAGCTCACGCGCGAAAACCATCCGTCAAACCGCAGCGATGCGGTGACACTACATGCATTGTTGGACGCTGGAGACCTGCATGGCCAAGAAGCCGCTTTATCAATCGCTGTATTTCCAAGTCATCACCGCGATCGTGATCGGCGTGCTGCTCGGGCACTTCTATCCAGCCACTGGCGCGGCGATGAAGCCGCTGGGTGACGGTTTCATCAAGCTGATCAAGATGATCATCGCGCCAATCATCTTCTGCACCGTGGTGGTTGGCATCGCCGGCATGGAAGACATGAAGAAGGTTGGCAAGACCGGTGGTCTGGCGCTGCTGTACTTCGAGATCGTCAGCTCGATCGCGCTGGTGGTCGGGCTGGTCATCATCAACCTGGTGCAGCCGGGCGTCGGCATGAACATCGACGTGAGCACGCTCGATACCAAGGGCATCGCGGCCTACACCGAGCCGGGCAAGATGGCAACCACCACCGACTTCCTGCTCAACATCATCCCCAGCACGGTGATCGACGCCTTCGCCAAGGGCGAGATCCTGCAGGTGCTGCTGTTCGCGGTGATGTTCGGCTTCGCGCTGCACAAGTTCGGCGGCCGCGGCACGCTGGTGTTCGACCTGATCGAGAAGACCTCGCACGTGCTGTTCTCCATCGTCGGCATCATCATGAAGGTGGCGCCGATCGGTGCCTTCGGCGCGATGGCGTTCACGATCGGCAAGTACGGCGTCGGCTCGCTGGTGTCGCTGGGCGCGTTGATGGCGACTTTCTACACGACCTGCCTGTTCTTCATCTTCGTCGTGCTGGGGCTGATCGCCAGGCTCCACGGCTTCTCGATCTTCAAGTTCATCCGCTACATCAAGGAAGAACTGCTGATCGTGCTCGGCACCTCGTCCAGCGAATCGGTGCTGCCGCGGATGATGGCGAAGATGGAAAACCTGGGCGCCCGGAAATCGGTGGTCGGGCTGGTGATCCCGACTGGCTACTCGTTCAACCTCGACGGCACCTCGATCTACCTGACGATGGCCGCAGTGTTCATCGCGCAGGCCACCAACACGCCGATGACGCTGACGCAGCAGATCACACTGCTGCTGGTGCTGCTGCTCACCTCGAAGGGTGCGGCCGGCGTCACTGGCAGCGGCTTCATCGTGCTGGCGGCCACGCTGTCGGCGGTCGGCCATGTGCCGGTGGCCGGTCTGGCATTGATCCTGGGCATCGACCGTTTCATGTCCGAGGCCCGCGCGCTGACCAACCTGGTCGGCAACGGCGTGGCCACCATCGTGGTCGCCAGCTGGACCGGCGATCTGGACAAGGATCGGATGAATCGGCGGCTCAACAACGAGACCGATGCCGACGCGGCCGACCCGGAGGCGGTGCTCGACCCGGCCGAGCAGCACATGCAGCCCACGCCCACGCGCTGACGATGCAGCAGGCGCGCAACCCGCTGCACGGCGTCACGCTCGAAAGCATCGTCACCGCGCTGGTCGCGCACTACGGATGGGTAGGCCTGGGCGAACGTATCCCGGTGCGCTGCTTAACCAGCGACCCGAGCGTAGCGTCGAGCCTGAAGTTCCTGCGCAAGACGCCGTGGGCGCGTGAGAAGGTCGAGGGGTTGTACCTGTTCATGCTGCGGGATATCAAGCGCGCTGCCAGCCCATCGATCAAAGGATGACCGCTGCCTGACATCGCCGGCAGAGGCTGCCAGCGGCTTCGTCACAGCGCGGCTGGATCGACCGGGCTGAAGGTCGGCGGCGGCAGTTCCAGCGCGGCGGGGAAATCGAGCCGGTCCATCGCCGCTTGCAGTGCGGCGAAGCGCTGCGGCGGCCACGCACGGCGCAAGGCCGGTGCCAGTGTGGCGAAGCGCACCAGCGCGGCCAGGTCCTGGCGCTGCAACAGGGTCTGCAGCTCGGTCCAGGCCTGCGGATCGAGTGGCTCGGGCTCACCCACCGCAGTCGCGTGGCGGTGATCTGCGACCGCCTGCGACCGCCAGGGCGCGCTCGCCTGCATCAGCTTCCGCAAAGCCACTGCCAATGCGACCAGGGCCGCGGGCGGCGAACCAGCGCTTGCATCGGGGATGTCTGACCCATCGGACGCATCCCCCCCATCGGCGCGCCAGGCCCGTTCGGCCTCCGCTGCAGCGGCTTGCACCGTGGTGGCACCGATCAAGCCAGCGCTACCCGCTAGTTTGTGCAGCCGGGCGACCAGGGCCAGCCGTTCGGATGGGCTCGGTGTGTTGGCATCCATCACGGCGAGGTCACCGAATTCGTCGCACAGGCGGCACAGCAACCGGGTGAACAGCAGCAGGTCGCCATCGATTCGTGTGCGCACATCGGCCGCATCAATGCCGTCGATCGTGGGCCACGGTGGCAGGGTGGATTCGGTCAGAGCGGTCGGCAGCGCCCGAATCCCCGTCGGCAGTCGCGTACCACGTGCCGCCTCGATGCGGCGACGCAGCAGGCCGACCATCGTCGGTGGGTCGAAGGGCTTGGCGATGAAATCATCCATCCCGGCATCCAGTGCGCGTTGCCGCTCGCTGAGCAGGGCACCCGCGGTCAGCGCGATGATCGGCAGGGCGCGCAGGCCCAGCTCGTCGCGGATGCGCCGGCTGGCACCCAGGCCGTCGAGCACCGGCATCTGCACATCCATCAGGACCGCATCGAATCCCTGCGGGTTCGCACGCAACAATTCGACCACCTCTGCGCCGTGGTGCGCCGCCGTCACCTGGGCACCCTCGCCTTCCAGCAGCCGCTGCGCGACCTCGAGATTGATGGTGCTGTCATCGGCCACCAGCACCCGCGCGCCCTGCAACTGAGCCACGCCGGTCCGCTCGCCCGACGTCAGCGGCGCATCGGCCACGGCGGTGGTGTCGGCAACTGCGAAGGGCAGCGTCAGCTCGAAGCGGCTGCCCGCTCCGAGTTGGCTGCTGGTGTGGATGCTGCCGTTCATCATTTCGGCCAGCCGCTTGACGATGGACAGGCCGAGGCCAGTGCCGCCGAAGCGCCGCGTGGTCGACACATCGGCCTGGACGAACGGCGCATACAGACGATCGAGCGCGTCCGCTGCGATGCCGATGCCCGTGTCCTCGACGGTGAAGCGCACCATCAGCAGCGCAGTGCCCGCAGGAGCCTGAGCATCAAGCACCTCGACGCTCAGGCGCACCTGCCCGCGCTCGGTGAACTTGATCGCGTTGTCGAGCAGGTTGATCAGGATCTGGCGCAGCCGCGCCGCGTCGCCGTGCAGGCCAGGAGGCAATCCCGGCGCGACCTCGACGGCCAGCGACAGCCCCTGTTCCGACGCCTTCACGCGCATCACGCCGACACTCTCGTCGAGCAGCGCGAACGGATCGAAATCAGTCGGCTCCAGCGCCATCTCACCGGCTTCGATCTTCGACAGGTCAAGCACATCGTTGATCACATCGAGCAGCGTGTGGCTGGCCACCCCGATCTTGCGCAGCAAGTCCCGCTGGTCGGCGTCGAGCGCGGTCTTCTGCAGCAGGTACGAAAGCCCCACCACCGCATTCATCGGGGTGCGGATCTCGTGGCTCATGTTCGCCAGGAAAGCGCTCTTGGCCGCGTTGGCGGAATCGGCCTCGCTCTTGGCCTGGCGCAGCGCGACGTTGGTCGACAGCAGCGTCGCAGCGCGCTCCTGCAGCACTGCCACCATGGCGTCGAAGGCCTGCGACAAGCGCCCCAGCTCGTCACTGCCGCGGTAGTGGGTGCGGGCCGTCAGGTCACCCGCCTCAACCGATTGCGCGACCGCCTGCAACGAGGCGATTGGTCGCAACACCCACCGCCACAGCAGCCAAGCCAGCAGCAGCATCACCGTCAGCAACACGCCCTGGGTCGCCAGCGATTGCCAGCGCTGCGCGGCATTGGCCGCGCGGCGACGCTCCTGCACGTTATGAGAAATATCGAACGCACCATCGCTGATGCGTCGGGTTTCGTTGACCAGCTGATCGATGAGTGTTTCGCGGCGCTCGCTGCCCGCATCGCCGACCGACTCGGCCCGCGCCATCTGCAGCCCGGCAAACAGCGGCTGCAGGCTGCGCGAAGTGTCCAGCAGGTCATCGGCTTCCGCCACCTGGATCGGGCCGATGGCGATGTACCGCTGCAGCGCCGTCGTCAGCTCGCGGTGCGTCGCGTCCCACTGCCGCACCGCACGCGGGCTGGCGTGCAAGGCGTAATCCTGGGTCAGCACCAGCAGCCCGGCGGCGTCGCGGGTGATGATGTCGACGTCGAGGCGTTGCTGGTCCAATGTCAACATCACCTGCAGGTCCGACGCGGTCGAGGCGATGCGGGTCGTCACCGCCACCAGGGCAATGCCGACGCAGGCTGTCAGGACGATTTTCAGGCGCATGGTCGTTGGGTTCCGCTCTGACTCGGTCTACTTGACGATGGACACCGCGCGCCGGTCGACCGAGCTGAGCGGGGCCAGGCGCACACGCTCCAGGTAGTCGGGCACCGGGCCCTTGGGCACCAGCGACTCGCGCAGCGCCCAGCGTGATTCAGCCTCCAGGCCGGTGATCAGCGACTGGTCCAGCCGCAGGCGGTAGTCGTAATCGCTCCAGTTCGCATCGATCAAGGCCGCGTCGACCTGCAGCCGGGCCGCCAGCATGGCCTTGGCCTGCATTGGCTGTTCATCGATGAATTCGCAGGCTCGTTTCAGCGCGCGCAGGATCTTCAGCAGGTCCTCGTCGCGCACGCCCGCGGCCGCCGGCTGGCTGACCAGATTCGCGGTGACGGTGTAGAAGCGCGGGCTGGGCAGCACCTGCGCGTTCTTGCCGAGCTTTGCCGCGGCATAGTGGGCCTGCGGCTGGTAGAGCCCGGCCGC
>JANXTP010000100.1 GCA_025352345.1 Burkholderiales bacterium
CTCAAGCATGGTGGCCGGCCGCGCCTGCGCACCGCCATCTACGGTGCGGGCGATGCCGGCGCGCAACTCGCGCAGGCCATGATGTTCAGCCCCGAATACAAGGCCACCTGCTTTATCGACGACCGCGCTGACCTGCGCCACAAGACCGTGGCGGGCCTGACCGTCTACCCTTCCACCCACATCACCGAAGCCGTGTTCCGCCACGACATCGGCCTGATCGTGGTGGCCATCCCGTCGGCCACCACGGCGCAAATGCGGCGCCTGATCCAGCGCGTCGAAAGCGCCGGTTTGCCGGTGAAAATCTTGCCCGGCCTGGGTGACCTGATCGACGGCCATGCCGGTGTGTCCGACATCCGCGAGGTCGATGTGGTCGACCTGCTCGGCCGCGACGCCGTGCCACCCGAACCCAGCTTGTTCGCGCGCAACATCACCGCCAAAGTGGTGCTGGTGACAGGTGCGGGCGGCTCCATCGGCAGCGAGCTGTGCCGGCAGATCGTGTCGCAACGGCCTTCGATGCTGGTGCTGCTCGACCACTCCGAATTTGCGCTCTACACGATCGACCACGAGCTGAAGCAGTCGCCGCACGGAGTCGAGGTGCTGGCCTGCCTTGGCTCGGTGCTCGACGAGGAACTGGTGCGCGCCGTGATGCAGACGCACCGCGTACAAACGGTCTACCACGCTGCCGCCTACAAGCATGTGCCCATCGTCGAGGCGAACATGCAGCAGGGGCTGCGCAACAACGTGTTCGGCACGTTGAACGTGGCGCGCGCCGCGCTCGAAGCCGGCGTGGAAACCTGCATCCTGATCTCGACCGACAAGGCGGTGCGCCCGACCAACGTGATGGGCGCCTCGAAGCGCGCCGCCGAGCTGGTGTTTCAGGCCGCCGCCGTCCGCGGCGCGGGCCGCACGGTGTTCTCGATGGTGCGCTTCGGCAATGTGCTCGGTTCGTCGGGCTCGGTGGTGCCCTTGTTCCGACGCCAGATCCAGGCGGGCGGGCCGATCACGATCACCCACCCCGACATCATTCGCTACTTCATGCTGATCCCGGAAGCAGCGCAACTCGTGATTCAGGCCGGTGCGATGGCGCGCGGCGGCGAGGTGTTCGTGCTCGACATGGGCGAGCCGGTGCGCATCGCCGACCTGGCGCGCTCGATGATCCGGCTGTCGGGCCTGACCGAAAAGACCGACGCCGAACCGATGGGCGACATCGAGGTCAAGGCGGTCGGCCTGCGCCCCGGCGAGAAGCTGTTCGAGGAACTGCTGATCGGTGACGACGTGGTGCCCAGCGGCCACCCGCGCATCATGTGCGCCCGCGAACGCCACATCGAGCCGGCGCTGCTCGACAAGATGATCGAGTCGCTGCGCCAGGCCTGTGCCAGCAACGACAGCGATTCGATGCTGCGGCAAATTCGCAACCTGGTGCCCGAATACCGGCCGGCGGATGAAGTGAATGCGGAGGCTTCGGCGGCATTGGCGGTTCGGTAGACATTTGCATCTGCGCCGACAGAACAGCCACCTTCGAGACGCCCGAATAATTGCACGCATGACAGTGTTGTTTACAGAGCGACCTAAGCTGCGACCTCGCCAGCCATCGAACAGCGCACCGCGCAAGGCAGTCAGACGTCGGGTCGGTTGATCGGTTGCCTCGCCATCATGCAGGCCGGCCCGTGCCCTGCACGATCATTTTCACGGAACGCTACACACGCAAGACGCGTACTCCGTTTCGATCCATCCGTCGTACCGGATCACGCTGAACCTGCTGGTGACCGAGCGCGAGATCGTTCCGCTCACTGTGGGCGACCACGGCCCGGTGTACTGAACTTCATCGGTGGGGCTCGACACGCACAGCGCGGCCATCAATCTCACCAGCAACGCCGCGACCTCGTTCACCGGCACCTCCGCCACCCCTTCAGCCAATGGGTAGAGTCGCATCACGGGCGCGATCATCCCGTCCAGTTCGGCGCCGGCTCCGGTTCGGTAGAAGCTCAGTTTCGGCGTGGCCGCCACTTGTTCCACCACGAGGTGCCGGCCTGGGGCTCACACGCTGAGCCTCTGAGCTCGTCAATCACCTGCCTTCAGGTGGCCGCTTCAGACTGAAGTTCGTGCTGGCTGGGCACCGTCAGCACCAGCAGGCCGGTCTGCCGGGCCAACGCAATGGCGCGCTCGCGCTGTTCCAGCGTCGCACCCGGCATGGCCACGATCACATGGGTGGCGCCGGCCGTCATGTCGGGCCGGTGCAGGTCGGCAATGGCGCCGAGCACCGGAATGCCGCCGATGCGCAAACCCTTCTTGGCGGGGTCGTCGTCGAACATGGCCAGCACCGACCAGCCATCCCGGCGGTGAATGCCGGCCACCAAGCCGCGCGCCGCGTGCCCCGCGCCCAGCACCAGGGCCCGGCGCGGCTCGCCTTCGCTGCCGCTGACGCGCGAACGCGCGCGCTCCCAGACCATCCGGTACATCATGCGTGACAGGCTCAGCAGCACCATGCAGAACAGCGGGTGCAGCGCCAGCACGGCGCGCGGCACAGCGCTGAGGTGCGCCATCAACACCGCCACGGCGCTGACCAAGCCGGCCATCACACAGGCGGCGGCGATGTGCTTGAAGTCGTCGAAGCCGAAGTAGCGCCACAGCGCTCGCGGCACGCCGGTCCAGGCCATGAACACGAGGTAGAGCAGCACCACGCCGAGTGCCACGGCGTTGTCGTAGGCCGGCCGG